>CAZEMD010000144.1:0-5689 GCA_964513225.1 uncultured Candidatus Bathyarchaeia archaeon
ACTTCACCACGAGTATCGGCTTCGTGCACGACTCGACGACTCTACGGCTCGTGCTCCCCAGTATCCATCCCGTGATCCCGCCTATGCCCCTGCTCCCGATTACTATGAGGTCGATGTTTTCCTCCTCCGCCTCCTCCACGACTATGGCGGAGGGTCTGCCTTCCATGAGCTTGGTGACTACCACGAGGTCGGGGAAGGCCTCCTCGATGTCCTCCTCCGCCTCCCTGAGGCTGCCCGCGTATATCTCCTTCATCTTTTCCTGGTACTCGCTCATGTCCTGGGCGGCCGTTATCGGGGCGGCTCCGAATCCCTCGTCCGGGAACACGGGCATCATCACCCTTGGGACCACGGAGAGTATCACCAGCTCAGACTTCCACTTGTCCGCGATGCTCACCGCGTGGTCCAAGGCGTGCTTCGACGGCTCCGAGCCGTCGAAAGCCACGAGAATCTTCCTATACATTTACACCGATCTGGTCTTGGTCATTACAGCATATAAACTACCGGATCGATGTAGAAAATGGGAGCAGTGATCAGGCGCCTTTACCCAGAGTCTGAAGGTGGCTTAGAGGCCCGTAGCGCTTCGCTATTTCGGCCCACTCCTCCTCGTCGTAGAACCTACACATCCCCTTACCATAAGCCTTGGCGACCTCCAGGCAGAACCTGGCCGCTGCCTCGATGTCTGTAGGGTGGCTGGCGCCCGTGCCGCACCCCGGCACAGGCACCTCGGTGGTTATCGCTACCCCGACGACCGGCTTATCCGTCGCTGTGGTGGGCTGCATTATGCTGTTTATATGGTCCAAACCGTTGCCATAAGGAGTAATGTCCTGGGTCGTGATGGGGCACACGCGGGGTGGCTGCCCTGTTACCGTCTCCATTATGTCCAGGAGGCTGTCGCTCACCTTGAGCACCCAGCCCTCTTTGGCTGTCGGCGTGACGGCGAACCCCCGGAAGTTGGCGACTCTGTTCCCCTTTGTGGTGTCTATGCTGAGCAGGGCGTCCATCTCGGGGTCGATCTCGTGCCTGTTCATCGTGGCTATGTCTACGGGGCTGCCCATGAAGGGTACAGGCTCGTGGGGCTGGGTGGGCGCGTCAGGGCAAACGTGGGTGGCCACTATGATGTCGCCCGGCAGTCTGTCGCCTTTGGTTCGCATGTCGGCCAGCTTGAGTGCCACGGATAGGGCGGTCACCGCGCCGTCGGCGTCGGATACAAGGCCTATCTGTTCTGGCCGGGCGCCGACGCCGCCGAGGCGCCCAACGATCCCCAAGGTAGGGGCGTCTCCACCCGAAGACTTCCCCTCAACCCCAAGGACCCTGATCTTCACGAAGTCCGTGGACCCTCTCTCTCCATGGATGGTCTCTACCTCGATGTCGTCTAGCCCCCTCCCTCGTAGATACTGCTCTACAGCGTGTCCATCCACGGTGGCGCTGTCTAGGAGCTCCATGATCTCGATGACTTGCTTCAGCATGGTATTAAGCTAGGCAGGACTCCATCTAAAAGGTTCTCTACGTTTAGCCGTGGGTAACAGTATTCTTATATCGGCTGTCTGCGTCGCCTCAACCCGTGGACTTGGCTCAAGGGTTCTCCGAGCTGGAGGAGATGGAGCTAAAGGAACGCATAAAGATGCTTAAGGACCAGGAGAAGTCCCTGAGGAATGAGCGCCAGTTCCTCGAATCCCGGCTCAGGAACCTGATTCTCGCGCGTTACGCTGAGCTGATGAAGAAGTACGGGGACAGACGCGATGAGGGGGGAGCAGGCGAAAATCCCGGCTAGGGCAGCTCCGCCCTCACGATGAGGCTGAACCTGTCGTAGTCGTAGCGGTGGACCTTGACGCCTTTCGCCGTGCCCTCCCTGTATGGTCCAGCGGTTCCTTCCCGGATGTTCACAGCCGCTTGGTGGCACTCGCTGATGAGGCGCTTCTCCACCCGGGGCTCGTTGTGGCTGGGCATGACCCAGTCGTAGTTGGGTAGGAGCCCCGTCATCTTGGAGAAGCTGTCTATGAATTGGTCCAGGCTGGTGGTGGGAGAGTAGACGTATATAGGGGCTGGGTAGAAGGTGTCGCCGGTCCAGAAGATACGGCTCGCCCGGTCAAGGATGCACACACTGTCTGGGCTGTGACCCGGCGTGTGCATTATCTCGAGTTCTCTGCCGCCGAGGTCTACGATGTCCCCGTCTCTCAGCCAACGGGTGACGCTGAAGGGATGTATCCTCCAGCCGTCCCTTTCGAAAAGGGGTGGGAATGGCTTCCAAACCATGTCGCCGTCGAGGTAGTTGCCCATCTGCTCCCTGGACCTTCCATGCTTCGCGTTCTCTCTGCTGAAATCCGAGTCGTAGACCGCCACCTCGCTGAACTGGTGGTTCCCGCCTATGTGGTCGCCATGGGTGTGGGTGTTGACAACCGTTACAGGGAGCTCCGTAAGCCCGTCTACGAGACCCTTAATGTCGCCTATGCCGTTGCCCGTGTCTATGAGAGCCGCCCGTTCTTCGCCTAGGACTAGGTAGCTGATTACCTCCTCGAACTGGCCGTCCTCGTATATCGCGTACACCGTATCCGTCAGCCTGTATACCTCGAACCAGCCGTCGGGCTGATCCAGCTTCTCGTAGCCGTTCCACGCCGGGCGCGGTAGCTTCTCGTACCACTTCTCTGGGACGATTATCTCTCCCTCCGTGTCGTCAGAGTAAGCCATTTCAAGACATCAGCGGGACCCGCCGAGATAAGCGTTATCAAATCTAAGGGACAGCGGATTAGCTTACCCGGTCACAGAGACCATAAGCCTCGTCTCTTTTCCCCTTCACGTGGATGAGTGTCACCGTTATCCATCCCTCGCTGAACAGGTCAGGAGGGGCCGAGAAGATGTGCCTTGAGGCCATCGGAGCGCTGAACGAGAGCGGGTACTCCGTGGCACTCTATACGCTGGACGAGCCCCAGTGGCCGCTCATAGAGGCTAACTGGGGAGACGTGGCGAGACCCGACACGGAGTACTTTATTCAAGAAGGGGCTCTGAGCCCTTCAGGCTTGGTAAGCTGGATCAGGTGCTCAGTCCTCTACCTCTGGCTGCTCTACTATGCCCAGACCGAAGACTCTTTGACCTTCAACAACTACGGGGAGGTGTACCCCTTCATCAGCGACATCTCGTATATACACAGCCAGCCATTGGCCTCCGTGGACGGCAACCCCTACAGGGTCCCACTATGGGAGATCACAGGCGAAGCCTACATGTACCTGCAAGACAAACTGCTTGAACGGCACCTATCCCCAGTCCTCGTCACAAACTCCACCTACAACGCGCGCCAAATCCGCGACGTGTTCGGGTCTGAGCCGAAGGTTCTCCACCCCTCGATAGACCCCATACCCTACAGGTACGAGCCCAAGAACGGGAAGGTTTTAACAGTCTGCAGGCTGACACCCGAGAAGAACCTGCAGATAATAAACGAGGTGCTCCGGCATATCCGCGGAGTCAGGTTTAGCGTGGCCGGCGGCACCACACCCCGGTCCTCTGGGGTTATGTCCACGCTGCGCGGCAGGTACGTCGATCTGTATCCAAACCCTCGGCGGGAAGAGATCGTCGGCCTCATGAAGGAGTCTTCCGTCTACCTCTCAACGCAGCCCAACGAGGCATTCGGGATGGCCGTGCTGGAGGCCATGAGCGCAGGCTGCGTCCCGGTGGTCTACCGGAACGGGGGGCCATGGCACGACATACTCGGGGCAGAGGACGGTGAAGCCGGATACGGTTACACGACGGGCAGGGAGGCCGCCGAGCGAATATCCGACGTGCTGTCGGACGACGGGGTGCGGGAAAGGTTGAGAATGAACTCGGTGAGGCGTTCCGGGTATTTCACGAAGGAGCGGTTCCGCGACGGGCTTCTCGGGATAATTGAGGGGGCCGAGCACGCCAAGATTCATGGAGGCCGACTGCTAGACGCCTACCATACTGTGTCTCGGCTGAGGGACCGGTTTGATCGACTGTTGTCTGGTTCAGACGATCAACGTTTGTGATCATGGAGAAAGAACCAAATTGAAACGCCATCATTCATGGGACATGAGATACCGATGCTTTCAGGCAAGCGTTTAGATATGGAATCCTTTAGCCAGAATCCGTCATACATAGGTTTATTCCCACGTCGTCTTAGATATATGCGGTGTATCCATGGAAGAAAAACTCCATAGGACCGCTACCCATGTGTTCGCCCTATACGGTCGATTCTTCAAACATGTTGCAGAGGAAATAGGCGTAGAGAAAACATTGGAACTCCAGGCGAAGGCGGGTAAGGAGGCGGGGGAGAGGATGGGTATATGGATGAAGGAGACGAAAGGCGTCGATAGGATTGACGCGGAGACCTTTCTCCCGATACTCAAGGAGATCAACGATCCCTTCGGCTACGAATCCACCTACGAGATGGAGTCTGAGGGTGTGATACTCACGAAGCACTGGTGTCCACTGTATCAGAGTTTCAAGATATCTGGGCACGGCGATAACAGAAACGGATATCTCTGCGGATACCTTCTGCGGGCGTTCTTCAAAGGGCTCAAGGAGGTTTACCCAAACATCGAGTACGACCTCGACTTCAGGGAGGACGAGGAAGGAAGATGCGTAGAGATCATCACCATAAACTAAGTTAGTCTATACCTGTAGACACTTTATGAGAGGTGCATCCAGAAATCGGCTCGTTGCGTCTATACAACTTGAATCTAACGTAAAGCCATCATAATCTGTAATATAAAAAAGGGTGATTTGGTTAGAGAACGCTCTCCCCGTCAGGAGTGAGAAGGTAGTCGTCGTCAGACAGCTCCAGGAAGCCTGCGCCTACAAGCTCCCGCAGCCCACTCCTGACCCGGAAAATCGGCTGACCCGTGGCGTCGCTTATCTCTTTCGGGGTCGATGCCCCGCCTTTAACCGCTTTCAGGGTAGCCATACCGCTTGAAGTCGGCTTCCCATCGGGAGACACGCACGGCATCGCTATCACAGCTTCTTGAAGCAGAGGTACCAGTCTTTGCAGTCGTAGCCTTCCTTGACTCTTTCCTCGGCTGCTTCTGCGGTGTGTGGTGGGGGCACTACTACTGGGTCGCCTGGTTTCCAGTTTGCTGGTGTGGCGACGCCGTGCTCGTCCGTGGTCTGTAGCGCATCGATGATCCGTAGGATCTCCTGCATGTTACGTCCAGTGGTCAGCGGGTAGTAGAGTATGGTTCTGAGTGTTCCTTCCGGGTCGATGATGAATACCGTTCTGACGGTCTCGGTCTTGCTCTGCGCCGGGTGGATCATGCCGTATAGAGTTGATACTTCTTTGTTGAGGTCAGCTATGATTGGGAAGGGTATCTTTACTCCCATCTTCTCCTCGACGTTCCTGACCCATGCTATGTGGCTTGAAGTGCTGTCAACACTGAGCCCTAGCAGCTCGGTGTTTCTTTTCTGTAGCTCCGGGTATATCTCGGCGAAGGCCATGAACTCAGTGGTGCAGACTGGCGTGAAGTCGGCTGGATGACTAAACAGGATCAGCCAGCTTCCCTTGTAGTCGCTTAGTTTGAGGGTTCCCTGTGTGGTGGGTGCCTCGAATTCAGGCGCCTTTTCCCCGATAAGGGGCAGTTTAGGTGTATGTGTTTCTTCCATATAATTCACCTTTTTAGGCTGGGTTAAACTCCGGGAACCGCCGAAAATAAAGGTTTATCCGATGAGCCGGAAGCCGCCCAGATGG
>CAZEMD010000145.1:0-5661 GCA_964513225.1 uncultured Candidatus Bathyarchaeia archaeon
CGAAAACGCTGTGGGCTGCAGGCACGCCCAGTACCCGTTCAGGATGAGCATCGAGCGCGCCATGGACAGCCCCATGGAGGCGGACCCCATACACATGATGGAGTGCGCGGGAGTCGGAGACGGGGCGGCCGCCGTCGTGCTGGTCCCGGCTGACGCCGGCGGGGTCGAGGTGGCCGCCACGGCGGTCGCCACGGACTACTGCAGCCTCGCCATGAGAGATGACCCTCTAACGTTGGGCGCCGTGCAGAAGGCGGCGGAGAAGGCTTACAGGATGGCCGAAGTGAAGCCCGGCGACATCGACCTGGTCGAGGTTCACGACGACTACACCATCAACGGCGTCCTCAGCCTGGAGAGCCTTGGGCTCGTCGAGGCAGGGAAAGCCGCGAAGCTCGTGGCCGAGGGAGGCGCAGCCAGAGACGGCATGATACCGACCAACGCCTTCGGCGGCCTAAAGGCGCGCGGCAACCCACTGGGCGCCACCGGCGTCTACCAGGTCGCCGAGGTCGCCCTGCAGCTCAGGGGGGCGGCGGGAGACCACCAGGTGGAAGGCGCCGAGGTTGGGCTGGCCCAGAACATGGGGGGCCTAGGCTCCACTTGTGCTGTGACCATTCTGAGGAGGCTGGGGCCATGAGCGTGCCACGATACTGGAGAGAGGAGGTGCCCAGGTACCGTCTCCTGGGTGAGGAGTGCACGGGCTGCGGCACCAGGTTCTTCCCGGCGCGCCCAGTGTGCACAGTGTGCGGCTCCACGGAGTTCAAGGACTATAAGCTGGCGGAGACGGGTGAGGTGGTCACGTGGACGGTGATAAGGAACCCGCCCATGGGCTTCGAGAAGTACAGGCCCTACGTGGTTGCGTTGCTGGAGCTGGACGACGGCGTCCGGCTGCTGAGCCAGGTGGTGGACGTGGACCCCGAGGAGGTCCAGGCCGGGATGAGGGTCGAGGCCGTGTTCCGCCGCGTCAAGGAGGACGGCAGCGCGGGCATCATCCAGTACGGCTACAAGTTCAGGCCGGTCGTCGAGTAGCCCACACTTTTATAACCGCTCCGCCCTTTTCTCGCTCTGATAACGTTGCCTCCACGGACGAAGTATGACATCATCTCTGAGATCGCGAAGAGGCGGGGCTTCTTCTGGCCCAGCTTCGAGATATACGGCGGCATGAGCGGGTACGTCACCTACGGGGACCTGGGCACCAAGCTGAAGCGGAACATCGAAGCCCTGTGGAAGGAGCACTTCGTGAGGAAGCAGGGGTTTCTGGAGCTGGACGACCCCATCGTCAACCCCGAGCGCGTCTTCGAGGCTTCGGGGCATCTGCAGAGCTTCAAGGAGTACTCCTCCGAGTGCAGCCAGTGCGGCAGGAGCTTCAGGGCCGACCACCTGGTCGAGGATAAGACGGGCATGGAGAACGTGGAGGCCATGGGAGGCGACGCCGTAAAGCGCCTCCTGCTGGAGCACAAGGTCAGGTGCCCCGTCTGCGGCGGCGAGCTGAAGGAGCCCACGCTGTTCCTCACAATGTTCAAGACCGAGATAGGGGCCACGGGCGGAGAGGTTGGTTACGCCCGCCCCGAGACCGCTCAGGCCATGTTCCTCAACTACAGGTGGGGCTTCCAGCACGCGCGTGAGAAGCTGCCCTTCGCCCTCGCCCAATGCAGCAAGGTGATGAGGAACGAGATCAGCCCCAGGCGAGGCATGGTCCGGCTCAGGGAGTTCACCATAATGGAGCTGGAGCTATTCTTCGACCCCCAGGAGCCTGGGTGCCCGTGGTTCGACGAGGTGAGGGACACACCCATCAAGCTCCACACAGAGAAGATGGAGACGGAGGACGTCAAGGAGCCCCTGGAGACCACCGTAGGTGAGGCCGTTGAGAGGGGGCTCATACTCACCGAGTGGCAGGGCTACTTCATGGGCGTCAGCCAGCGGTTCATCACCGCCCTCGGTATGCCCCCTGAGAAGCAGAGGTTCAGGGCGCACCTCCCAGACGAACGCGCCCACTACAGCGCCCAGACCTACGACCACGAGGTGTTCTTCGAGACCTGGGGCTGGATAGAGGTCTCGGGCTGCGCCTACAGGACGGACTACGACCTCAGGAGCCACATGGAGGCTTCAGGCGTAGACATGACGGTTCTGAGGGAGGACGGCTCCAGATATCTGCCCCACGTGGTGGAGCCGAGCTATGGGCTGGACAGGCTGTTTCTGTCGGTGCTGGAGGCGACGTATGAGCGTAGGAAGAGGCGCAACGTGTTCCATCTGCCGAGGGAGCTGGCGCCCTACCAGGTAGCCGTTTTCCCCCTAGTCACGAAGGACGGGCTCCCAGAGAAGGCACGGGAAGTATATGACCTGCTCCTGGACGAGGGGCTCTGGGTGGTCTACGACGAGGCGGGCAGCATAGGACGAAGGTACGCCCGGGTGGACGAGATCGGCGTCCCACTGGCGGTGGCCGTGGACTACGACACCCGGGACGGCGACGTGCTGACCATCAGGGACAGGGACAGCTGGGAGCAGGTGAGCCTTAGCCTGGGGGACCTCGCCGGGAGGCTTGGGGAGTACTATAGGGGTGAGAGGGAGTTTAGGGAGCTGGGTTCTCCCGTGGTCCGCGGCTAGCTGGTAACAGTGGGCTGTAACTCTGTGCCTTTTTTTCTAGTGTTGCTGGGTGGAATGCTGTAGTTACAGGTGGTAGAGGTAGTTATGGGTGTTATTTGCCGTGGTTGGAGTGTGTCTTTGTGAGGATATGGTTACGGCGATAGTTCAAATCTACCCCCCGCTACCATGTTCTCTCTGATAGCAGTAGGCAGCTACTCGGTGCCTTTGTACTGTTAAGAATAGTTAGGAAGGAATTTACTTCAAGTAGGATTAACTAAACCTTCCTAAGCCCTACGCCGCTGAAAACGCTTACATAGACATGAATACCGGCTGAGGGGGGCCCCCAATCACAGCGGAAAACAGCCCCGTTTCACCCATAGAACCCCTGAAACAGCCCCTTTCCCACCCTGATCTACGCAAAACCGCGTCCCATACAGCGCAAAAACGCTATCCAATCAACGCGAAAACGCTACTATGACTTTTATAGAGGATTTCGAATAACCTCTGTTTTTCCCGTGATCCCCCTCGGTTAACCTTAAAGATCACCACACATAAGCCACCACATGGACTCCTTCGACTCCTACCTCCAAAGAGACCTCTACAAGGCCGTAGAGAAGCTGGGCGACCGCCTCGCAGAAGTAGAACCCCTCATAGACTGGGAGGCCTTCAGACCCATCGTCGTCGGCCTCTACACCAACGACGGCCCCCAGGGAGGCAGACCCAACATCGACCCAATCGTGATGGTGAAGATGCTGGTCCTCCAGGCATGGTACGGCCTCAGCGACCCCGAGCTGGAGAGACAGGCCACGGACCGCATCAGCTTCCGCCGGTTCCTCGGCTACCCTGAATCCATCCCCGACTCCACCACCGTCTGGCTGTTCAGGGAACGCCTCGCCGAATCAGGCCGGGGCAAGCTGGTCTGGGCTGAGCTGAGTAGGCAGCTCGACGCGAAGGGTTTACAGGTCCAGAAGGGCGTGGCCCAGGACGCGTCCTTCATCACCGCCGACCCCGGGCATGCCAAGGCTGACAAGCCTAGAGGAACGGAGGCGAAGACACGGAGGAGCAGGGATGGCAGCTGGACCAAGAAAGGCGGCAAATCTTTCTTCGGGTATAAGCTGCACGCCAAGATGGACTTGGATCACGGCCTTATCAGGGACTTGGAGACGACGACTGCTTCGGTGCACGACAGCCGGGTAGACCTCTCTAGGCCGGGTGAGGTGGTGTACCGTGATAAGGGGTATCAGGGTGCTGTGCCCCGTGGCTGGGACGCGACGATGAGGCGTGGGGCTAGGGGTCACCCGCTTGGTATCTGGGACCGGCTCAGGAACAGGCGTATAAGCAGGAGACGGTGTCCGGGTGAGCGTCCGTTCGCCGTGATCAAGCGGGTGTTTGGCTCGGGGCATGTGCTGGTGACGTCGTTGCCCCGGGTCAGGGTGAGGATGGTGTTTGCCTGTTTCTGTTTTAACCTTCTCCGGCTTCGAGGTCTCTCATAGCGTAAGCTATCGATCATATGGGTGGCGGAGCCCTCTGGGACTGGTGGGGAGGTCTCTGTGGGGCTCCGGGGGCCCTCTGGGGTTTCTCTGGGAGGCTGGGTGGTTATGTGGGAGGTGTGGAGGCTGCCGCCGCGGGCTTCACGAGTCTTTACTCAGGTATTTGAGCCAACCGGGGGGAGCATTAAACAAAAAACGAAGTAAATCGAAAACCTCTATAGTTATTTCTATGAACACCTTAAAAATTAACTAAAACCTATATCCTAGTCCGGGCTGATGCGCTGCATCTCGCCGCCGCCGACCGCCATGATCCTTGATTTGTAGTCTCCTATGAGTGCCTCCATATTATCCTCTGCCTCTTCCAGCGTCGGGGCTTCCAGCACGAAGTCTACCTTGATGGTGTGCACCTTACTGCGGTCCCCTCCCTCGACGGGTGGGGTCGCCGCGTTCTTAATATACACGTCAGGGTAGTCCCGCTGCATCTCACGGTAGACGGGGAAGAAGTCCCTCCACACCATGCTGACGTTATAGGTCCGCCCATAGAAGACGCTAGTAGACTGGCTCTCGATCATGGGGGCGACATGGGCGTCGAACATGCCCTTCATCTCAGCCGGGACGCCGGGCAAAGTGCAAACCGTCTTACCGCCCACATCGACCGCCATCCCAACCGCAAAGCCCACAGGATTCTGCATCGCATGGCTGTCCTCCAGAATCCTCGCCATCCTGCGTCCACGAGATATTGAGGGCTGGTCGCTGATGCCCCGCCTCCTGTATACGGCCTCGATCCTCTGGGCTCCCATCTCGTCGATGATGGTCTTCCTGCCCAGCGCCAGGCCGATGCTGTCCACGGTTAGGTCGTCCTCGTTTGGACCCAGCCCACCCGTGACTACGATGAAGTGGGCGTCCCGTAGCAGCGCCTCGTTGAGGGTAGAGGCGATCAGCTCAGGCTCGTCGCCGATCATGGTCACCCTTCTGAGCCTCGCGCCCAGCTTGGCCACCCGCTGGGATATCCAGTGGCTGTTGGTGTCCAGAATCCTGCCGTAGATCAACTCGTCACCGGTGGCGATTATCTCGACGTTGACGCTGCCCGTGGGCTTCATATCAATGGATGCATATCCGGCCGCTTATACGCGTTATCCCTAGCCTTATATTGCCCCGTCAGATGAGAAAACAGGATAAAGATGGATATAGAGAACTGGACCATCGAGAAGGCGCTCGAGGTGGGCGCCGAGATGGAGCTGGAGAGCATCACCCTCTACACCGAGACCGCGGAGAAGGCGACCTACCCAGGCGCCAAGAAGCTGCTCACCGAGCTCGCGGCCGACGAGAAGCGGCACCGCGAGTACTTCCTACAGGGGCTCAAGGACCCCAAGAACGTCAAGATGAGGACGCTCAAGGAGTACATACCGGACCTGAAGATCACGGACAGGCTGGTCAAGGTCCCGCTGGACCCCATGGCGGACTATCCGCAGATACTGATCTACGCGGCGCAGCGGGAGAAGGCCACCCACGACTTCTACGTCCAGGTCGCCCGCAGGTTCAAGGACGTCGAGCTGGGGAAGATGTTCAACAACTTCGCCAAGGAGGAGCTCCG
>CAZEMD010000146.1:0-5655 GCA_964513225.1 uncultured Candidatus Bathyarchaeia archaeon
AAGTACCACATGAGCTGCTTCGTGGAGACCGAGGCGGGCAGAGACCACCGGTGGTGCATGGACTGCAGCGTCTGCAGCAAGATGTATCTGCTCATCAAGGCTTCGGGCTTCGACCCCAAGGAGGTGGGCCTCAACCGCAACATGCTCACAGAGGAGATGAGAGACTATTTCAGCCTGTTCGGCGGAAGCAGCGTCAACACCTACGCGTTGACCGGCAGGGGGCGGGACGAGCAGCTCTTCGCGTTCTACCTGGCCTGGAGGAACGGCGACAGGAGCCCCCTCGTGGAGGAGTTCGAGAAACGGTTCCTCGACGAGGCAAAGGGAAGGGAGGACGAGCTCTACAAGACCTTCTTCGGGATACACGACGCCATGACGTTGCCCAGCCACATCAAGAACCGGGCTGAGAGCATCTACAAGGAGGCGCTTAGCGATGTCCCCTAGGCTGAGGGTGGCCTTCTGCTGCAACTCAAGGGCCGCGGAAGACGAGTTCAACGTCGAGTTCGAGCCAGAGGAGACCATCCACCACGTAAGGAACGCAATAGAGAAGGCGGGCTGGGAGTACCTTCAGATAGAGGCGGACGAGGACTGCTACGAGGACCTACGGCTCCAAAGACCGGACATAGTGTTCAACAGGGCCGAAGGCGTGAGGGGGGAGAGCAGGGAGAGCCAGATCCCGGCGTTCTGCGAGATGCTTGGCATCCCATACGTGGGCTCGGGGATAATGGCCAACGCCATCGGGCTCGACAAGCCCACCACCAAGATGATCCTGGAGTACCATGGCCTAGAGACGGCGCCGTTCCAGGTGTTCACTGGCCCCGATGAGCCGATGCGTGCAGGCCTCGGTTTCCCCGTGATCTTGAAGCCTAGCCATGAGGGCAGCAGCATAGGGATCAACTGGGACAACGTGGTGTACGACGAGGCAGCCTTCAGGGAGAAGCTGGGGGAGATGATATTGACTTACAGGCAGCCCATACTTGTGGAGAGGTTCATCGACGGCAGGGAGTTCAGCGTCGGCTTGGTGGGTAACTTCATTGGTGGTGAGGAGCCGACGGTGCTGCCTGTGCTTGAGGTGGACTTCAGCGGCTTCCCGCCTGAGCTGGGCAGGGTGCTAGGCCAGAAGGCGAAAAGCGTCTTCGACGACAGCAGCAACTACAAGTGCCCTGCCAACATCGACGACGAGCTGAGGATGCGAATCGAGGCCCACGCCAAGGCTAGCTTCAAGGCGCTGGGCTGCCTCGACTGGGCTAGGCTGGACTACAGGCTGGACGGGGACGGGGAGCTTTACTTCCTGGAGGTGAACACCCTGCCGGGCATCGACTACGATGTTGCGAGGGACGAGCTGAGCTTCTACCCCATGATGTGGGTGGCGGCGGGAAAGACCTACGACGACATGGTGAGGGAGGTGATTCAGGCTGCGCTACGCAGATACGGCATCTTCGACACTCCCGAGATGGAGCCCATCGTCTATGAGAAGATGCCGAGATACATCAGGTTCTGGAGGGGAAGATTCTGACTTGGATGAAGACTTCACCCATCTTTCAATCGGCATGAGGGAAACTGAGGGTTTCTTGTCTGAGAAACTGGGCATACCTGTAATGGTTAGGGCTTGTGCCACGCTGGATGAGGGAACCCTGGGATTATTCGAGTACCTAGACCACAGGGCGTTCAAGGAGGAGCTGTGGTATGGCAGGGAAGAGATCGCTTTGAAGAGCCGGCGGAATGGTTTCATCGCCTTCACTGTACTCATGGAGGGGGATCCGGTTGGTATGCTGTATGGATACGAGTTAGAGGCTTCAACCTTTTTCCTGGATGAGGTGATCTCCCTGAACGAGGGGAAGGGGATAGGCGGGTCCCTTGTTAAGCTTCTCATACAACATTGTAGAAAGAAAGGCTATTCTGTAATCCGTTTGTACACAGAGGAGATTAACGAGAAAGGTAGAAAACTAAGGCTTTTCTATGAAGGTCTAGGTTTCCAACTGTGTGACTCTCTGCCGGAACAGGGAATCGAGATGCATTATCCTTTGGAGGGTCTTCATGTGTGCACGGATGTTCTAAATGAACGGTGGGTAGAATAGAGGTAAGCCACAAGGTCCTCCCTATGGGATCAGGCGAGATGCTGAGAGCTGCGTCAAGGTGACTGGGTGGATGAAGGAAGCGAAGAGGCTTAAGGCTTAGGCTCTTGACGGCGTAAAGCAAGCCCTCGAGGCTCTGTAACCTGTTTCACCGTGTTTTTGCGCTCATTATCGTAGCCCTTTTGGGCTCCGAAGAACAGGTATCCCTGGACTGCGGGATGCGGCTTAACCAGAGGTTCTTCGGGCAGATGCACTTCGAGAAGGGTACGCCCGAGAGGCTGTTCTGCGAGGGGCTTCGGGCGTTGAAGCCGTCCATGTCCCAGTACGGCTTCGCGCTGAGGGACGTGGTTCCGCCGCTACCAGGGGAAGTCGGCGGCGTCCTGCAGGTGAAGTACAACGGGATGCTGACCGTCATCCTCTGGGACGAGGAACGCCGCGGTTTCGTAGCCTGGAGCCCCAGGGGCAGGTGCTACTTCTCTCTGGGCGACGGCAGGAGCCACCCCGTCACCGAGTACTTCAACGAGAGGCACCCCGGCTGCGGGCTCGCGTTCATAGGCGAGACCTACGTGGAGAGGAGGATCGGCGGCAGGGGCTACATGACGGAGTTCAACCGCAGCATGAGCGTCATCAAAAACCCCCGCGGCAGGGGCGACGTGGCCCGCATCAAGTTCGCGGTCTTCGACTACGCCGAGGCCACAGACGACGGTTACCGCAGGCCCGGTAGCTACTTTGATAGGCTCCGGGAGCTCAGGGAGGGCTACGGCTTCGCCGTTGGCTGCGACGGCGGGCGCGTCCACCTGCCGGACAGCCTCACTGTAGAAGGCTCCTTCGCCGCGTATCAGTGTGAAACCCAGCGTTTCTGGGACGAGTACATGGGGGAGCGGGGCTTCGAGGGGCTGGTGATGCACACCGAGGACGGCGAAGCGTACAAGCTCAAGTACAGGGACACCCTGGACGCCGTGATCATAGCCTTCAGGATGAGCGGAGACCGGAGGCAGGTCTGCGAGAGGTGCGGCGCGAGGTTCGACGCGTTCTGGCTGAGGAGCCTGGCCAAGCGGGGCGAGGTGAGGCGGGGTGACTGGTTCGACGAAGAGGGCAGGCTAGTAGGCGGCGGCGGGTCTAGCTTCGTACAGGAGCCGCTGCCTGAGTGTCCTCTGTGTGGGGGTGGTATAGTGTTGACGGCGTGGCCCGTGTTCGGGGCGAAGATCGCGTTGATGACGCCTGGTGGCGATTTCGTGGATATAGCGGACGGCGCCCAGCTGTCGTATATATCGCCGATCCTAGACTTGGTGGAGCCCCTCTACGAGGAGGGGGGCTACCTCTGGGTGCGGCCCGAGGTGGTGATAGAGGTTTCGTATCAGGACCTCTACGTGGATAGGCCTAGGCCGGTATACGGATTCAAAGATGGCCGGTACGTTGAGCGGGGCACGTTGAACGCGGTATCGCTGCGACCATACGGGCCGAGGCTCCGGGTGGACAAGGGGGTGAACCCCTCTGATCTCCGCCTAGAGCAGCTGAGCTACTACGTCGAGAGATTGAGGCGGATACGGGAGGCGTGGAGAGGGGTTTCTTAGGGGTCATTGTGTGTGCTTAGCGGGCGGAAGCACCTGATGCATGGGAGCGTGGCGGAGGCGGTGAGCCGCCGCGCACCGTGCCCGGTGCTCATCGTGAGGTGAACCTCTCGTAGCCCCTTTTCCTTGCCCGTTGTTCTGCTACATCTTTAGGCGTGTCCCTGCTATGTGTGAGGAGGCCGTGTTTGTTTTTGTGATTGACTGGTTTGATGGGTGTGTTTATGGGGTCTGTCTCGTCGGGATTGTTTCACCGGCGTGGCGGATTTTGCGTCGCTCAACGTTTTTTTACTAGTTTTGCTACGAAGAACCCTTGGCATCCATGTGGACGCGGATACAGTCGTTGAGCCTCCGTCAGGCGTTCGAGTCCGGGTTCACCGATCCTCGGAGTGGCTTCCTGGAGCGCGAAGGAGGGGTGTCTGTCAAGGAACTCGGTGATCACTGCCTCGTTCTCCTCCACGGTGACGCTGCACGTGCTGTAGATGAGGGCGCCGCCTTCCGCCACGTGCGCCGCGGAGTTGGCGAGGAGTCTACCCTGTAGATGGGCCATCCGCCGGATCGAGTTTCTGTTGATCCGCCACTTGCCTGAAGGGGACTCGTTGAACGTCCCCGTGCCGGTGCACGGTGGATCGAGCACCACTATGTCCGCCGTCTCGTCCGGCAGTTCACCCGGCTTGGTGGCGTCTGCTAGAACGGGCTCGGCGTTCGTGACGCCCATCTTCTCGGTGAGCCTCCGCCAGGAGTCGAGCCTTCTCTCGTCGTAATCTACGGAGATGATCCTCCCCCGGTTACCCATGAGCTGGGCCAGGTGGCTGGTCTTGACGCCGGGGGCTGCGCAGACATCTAAAACCAGGTCGGTTGGCTTCGGTGAGGCGACCTCGCCTACCAGCACGCTCGCCTTGTCCTGAAGGATCAACATGCCTTCACGGTAGGGGGCGGTGTCCGCCAGTCCTTCTGGGCTGTCCAGCGCCTGGTACGTGTCTCTGAGGCCAGGTACCTCAGCGAACTGGAAGCCGAGGTTGTATAAATCGTCTAGCACGCCTTCGTCAGCCTTCAGCGTGTTGACGCGTACATACTTGGGGGTCTCAACGGGCTCCATTATCTCGACGACTTTCTGCTCGTCGAACCGGCCCTGCAGGTACTCGACGTACCAAACAGGGTGGAAGTACCTGTACGCGAGGCGTTCGGTTGGTGTGAAGGTGTCCCATGGCAGCCTTTCATGTGGGATCATTTCGATGGCTTCTTCGGCTGGCCTGAGGCTTTTTGGCCCGAGCAGGCCTCTGATGTGTTCGGCGAGGGCGTTTACCTGTTGAAGGGAGCTTCCACCGTAGTGGATCATGTAGGTGTACAGTCTCAGGAAGCTTCTCACCCCCACATCCAGATGGCGGAGATCGTCGGGGGCCAACGCTTTGTCGATGATATAATCCAGCGCGTTTCTTCGCTTCAGCACTTCGAAGACCAGCCTCTTGGCTTCATCCACGGCGTCTCTGTCTTCTGCTTCGAGCTGGTTGATGGCTCTGCTTAGTGCGGAGTCCTCGTTCATTCTCCTTAGCTCGACCCAGCTGAGGGTCTCGATCGCTATGGTCCAGGCGTCGTCCAAGTTGGTACACTCTTGTGGCGCTGAGCCTACGCGCGCGGCGGCGAGCGTTGCTTCTGCGTGGGTATGGGATGGGGTTTCATTGGTTAAAGAAGCTGTTCTCTGGCTTGTTGGGTGATCTCGGGCTTGTTTCTGTCTGTGAGTATGCCGTTGTGGATGAGGGTTCGGCGTGTGCTCTTGGGGAGGCTTCTGATGGCGGCCTCGCGGTCCCCGCTTCTCAGGATGTTCATAAGCTCGTGTTTGTGGAAGTGGATCATGTTCTGGAACGACTTCTCTTTGAGGGACATGCCGGTCATGTTATGGAACCTTTCCTCTTGTCTTCTGGAGACGAGCCGCTTCTCTTCTTTGATATTGGCT
Organism: uncultured Candidatus Bathyarchaeia archaeon; assembly: GCA_964513225.1. Taxonomy (GTDB): domain Archaea; phylum Thermoproteota; class Bathyarchaeia; order TCS64; family TCS64; genus RBG-16-57-9. Next base: position 5,595 of record CAZEMD010000146.1, read on the forward strand.
TTGGCGGTGCGTTGGGCTTCAAGGAGGTCGGGGTCTCCGTTTCGGCGCATTGATTTGAGGT
>CAZEMD010000147.1:0-5639 GCA_964513225.1 uncultured Candidatus Bathyarchaeia archaeon
GTGGGTGTCGATGCACGAGAGATACCGTTTAAACTTCAACTAATACACCGTGTGTAGTATTTTCCCGCTGCCTTTATACGATTATCGGGGGCACCCGTCAAGCAGGTTAATCAATGAGGGGGTTAAATACGGAAAACCACAGTATGAGTTGACACGCATGGACGTTACCAGAGGGGCAGTATATTTCATCGCGGGGGCCTTGGAGATACTGATACCGTTTGGCCTCGGTTACACGCTTAGACGCCGGTTGGGGGTGAGCTGGAGGTGGTTCTACGTCGGGGGCGTCATGTTCCTCGCCTCCCTCATAAGGTTCCCGCTGAACAACTACGTCTCCTCCGTAGTGTTTTCGCAGAGCTACGGGAAAACATATACCACGCTCATCTTGGCGGCTTTTCCATCGTTCACGGCGGCCTTGTTCGAGGAAGGCGCACGCTACATAGCCTACAGACACGTCATCGACGACCATAGCCTCAGGAATGGGCTGATGTATGGTGCGGGCCACGGCGGCATAGAGTCCGTTTTCATAGTGGGCGTAAACGTGCTCACGCTGGGCGCGCTGATGCTGTTAAGGCCATACTTGATCCCTCGCCCCATCCTTGAATCCATACTCGTGTCCCCTGCCTACTTGCCGCTCGTGGGGCTATACGAGAGGCTTGGAGCGATGACTCTCCAGATGGGCCTCTCGGTCATGGTGCTGGAGTACTTTAGAAGAGACGATGTTAGGTACCTGTTGGGAGCAGGCGTCTTGCACTTCACGGTGGACTTCCTTGCTTTGGCGACCCTAATGTACGGCTGGTTCTACCCGGAGTTGGTGATCACGGTGGCGGCGCTGGGGATGGGTTACTGGTTGATCAAGAAATCGAGGGACGAAGACCTCACAGCGTGAATGGTTTGCCTCCGTTGAGGACCTCGTCTGGCACCTTTTCCTTCCACTTGGAGAGCCACTCAAGGTCCCGCTCCCTCTCACGGAGGTCGTCCGGCATGAGCTCCGGGATGGTCTCGACGGCGCTACCGATCGGATACCACCTGCCGCAACGGGGGCAGCGCAGGAGCCCCTCCTCGACCTCGACGAGGTTGAGGTACCTGTAGAGCACGTCTATCCCCTCCGGGTAGTCCTTCAGCAGCTTCTCCTCTTCGTGGCTTTCCTCGAATGCCAAGCGTTTAAGGAACTTCTTTGTGTCGGCGTACAGCTCCTGGGAGTACATGGAGCCCGTCTCGTCGGTTATCTTCTCCAGAGCCGGGGGGCTTATGGTGCCGTCGGCTATCTGCTTGGCGAGATGCTCATACTGTTTCTTGAAGTGGACGGTGGTGACCCCGGCGTCTCTGTTTATCTTCTCAAGCTCCTCCTCGGTGGTCTCCCACTTGAAGAAATAGGCTTCTAGGGGGTGGTGCTTGTCGATGGGGCATGCGAGTATGTTTAGGAGCCAGGGCTTCATCTCGGTTCAGGTTAGACTTTCTCTGATGGAATAAAAGATTATAGAGAAACACGCTACTTGAAAAGCGGATACTTCTTGAGGTTTGGGAACGCGGACTTGGTCCAACGAAGCCTATTCTTAGGGTCCTTCTTAACCCAGTTGTACATGTGCCAGAAGTTCTTACCCCACTTCTCGGTTCGGTCCTCACGGGGCTCGTAGCCGATGTTGCGGAGCTCGTTGGTGTAGGCTTTCTCCACGAGAAACTGGGCCCGTCCCTCGATCTTCCCCCGCTCGATGCGCCCCTCACCGTACCGCTCCAGGAGGGCTTCCGCAGCCTCGTTTAGGACATCGCCGGTGCAGATCAATATTTTTTCCTCTTCACCGAGCCCAAGCCTCTCCACGAGCCTCAAGGCTATCCTGCGGGCCTCGTTCAGGTGCCTCTTCCTGCCGTACACGGGCTCCTGGAAGTACCTCACGTCGATCATGTCGTAGATGAAGTGGTCGGTCTCGGGCCTGTAGGCGCCTATGACGACGCCGAACAGGATGTCTCCTGTGCCCGCGTCGTCGATCTCGATGGTCAACGCGGAAACCTAGGACTTGTTTTTCAGCTTCTCTACGATCTCCTGGGCCTTGGGAAACCTGATCTCGCCTGAGTCCACGAGGAGCTTTACTGCCTTCTCTATCATCGCGCCGGAGGCGCCGGCCATGACCACCAGGTTCCGGGCGTGGAGCCTCATGTGGCCTTGCTGAATTCCTTCCTGTGTCAGTGCCCTGAGGGCGCCGAGGTTCTGTGCGAGGCCGACCGCGCACATGACCTGGGCCAGGTCTACCGCCTTGTCTACGCCCAGTATCCTGCGGGCCACCTGGGCCATTGGGTGGCTGCGGGTGGCGCCTCCGACGAGGCCCACGGCCATGGGGAGAGTCATCTCTCCCACGAGGTCGCCGTTAGCGTCCTTGCTCCACCGGCTCATGCTCCTGTACTGGCCGTCTCTCACGGCGTAGGCGTGGGCGCCCGCCTCTAAGGCGCGGTGGTCCTGCGCGAAGGCGAGGGCCACGGCGGCGACGCCGTTCATGATTCCTTTGTTGTGGGTGGCCGCCCTGTAGGGGTCTGCGTCTGCGAAGGCCCAGGCCGAGACGATGTTATTGACCGCCTTTTCGCCGCCGATGTCCTCCTTCTTCACCTTCCCCTTGACGGTGATGAGCCTCCTGTCGGCCAGGTTGCTTATGATCCTGAGCAGTGTCCTTCCCCCTGTGAGCTCTGCTAGGGTGGGCGCCAGAGCCTCGGCCATGGTGTTGACGGCGTTGGCCCCCATGGCGTCCCTGCAGTCCACGAGGAGGTGGACGACGAGCATGGGCCCGTCCTCGGTCTCGATGGGCCTGAGCTCGATGTCTTTGGCTCCTCCACCGAACCTGACGAGCACGGGGTCCAGCTCGTTGGCGGACTCGATGAGCGTACCCTTGTTGGCTTCAACGGCTTTCACGGCGGCGTCCATGTCCGGTATGTCGAGCACCTGGATCTGGCCTATCATGACGGGATCCGTGGCTTTGGCCTCGATGCCCTTGCCGTCCCGCATTAGCCTCGCCATGTTGCTGGCCGCTGCGACGACGCTGGGCTCCTCGCCGGCCATGGGCACCAGGTAGTCCCTGCCGTCCACACGGAAGTTTACAGCCACGCTGAACGGGTAAGCTATGGTGCCGATGACGTTCTCCGTCATCCTGTCGGCCGCCTCCATGGTGAGCCCGCCCCGGGACTTGAGGGTCTCCACCTCCTCCAAAGTCAAGCCCACCTTCTCCGTTATGATGCCGATTCTTTCCTCGACGGGCTTCTTGTAGAAACCTGATATGCGGCTAGAGAACTCTGAGGACAATGATATACCTCGTTTTCGGTTCATTGAACCAGTCAGAGGATATAACGGTTTCGCGGGGCCCGTGACTGTTTATATTGCTGGGCTCCAATGGTTTTAATGGTGTCCATGGATAAAGCTTTGGTTCTTTTGACCGTTGAGCCGGGGATGGGCCCGGAGGTGCTTCAGGTTTTAGCCGAGATAGAGGGCGTAGTCGAGGCGCACTTCCTCTACGGTCCCTACGACGCCTACGTTATGATCGAGGGCGAGAACACCACCGTGCTTCACAACATAATCATAGACAACATCAGGCAGATCGAGGGGATCAACACCACCATGACCTGCTTCATCGCCGACTAACCAAACTTTTTTCACCGGCGGCTAAGTGAAAAAACTTAACTGTGTGGGTCCATTCCATACTGCGTTTAGGTGCTCTCCCCTTGGCTGAGAACAGGCTCAAGCTGGTGTCCGTCGGCGGGACCTTCGACGTGATGCACAAGGGCCACTGGTTTCTACTGGAGGAGACGTTCAACGTCGGCGAACGGGCCATAGTGGGGATCACCACGGACGAGTTCGCGGTCACGCTGAAGAAGGAGCACAAGATAGACTGCTACGAGAAGAGGCGCCGGGACGTCGTGAAATTCCTACGGGAGAAGGGGTACTATGAGCGGTCCAAGATCGTCCCCCTGAGCGACCCGTTCGGCCCCACGGTTGACAGCAACGAGATCGAGGGCATCATAGTGAGCGAGGAGACGGAGCCCACCGCAGAGGTAATAAACCAGATGAGGGTGGAGCGGGGGCTTAGGCCCTTGCTGATGTTCGTCATCACCATGGTGCTGGCAGAGGACGGTAAGCCCATCAGCAGCACCAGGATACGTCGACAGGAAGTGGACCGCTACGGCCACCTAATAGGCTAGGCACTTCATCAGGTTCTCGTAGGTTATGTTGCCGCCGCTGAGTATCAGCCCCACCTTCTTTCCCTTCAGCTGATCCCTTATCTTCGTGGCCGCTGCCAGTGGGGCTGCTTCGGCTCCCTCGGCTACGGTGTGCGCCTTGTCCACGTAAGTCTTTATTGCCTCCCTAATCTCGTCCTCTGACACGAGGATGAAGTCGTCAGCGAGTTCTCTAAGCATCCTGGTCGGCAGCTCAAACGCCTGCCTCGTCGCGAGCCCATCGGCCATTGTCTTCGCGGACTCGGTTGACTCGAGCTTACCGCTCTTCCAGCTCCTGTAGACGCTGGGGGCGTTCTCGGCCTGGACTGCCACAACCTTGGTCTCGGGACTCAGCGCCTTGTATACTAGTCCGACGCCCGCGCAGTTTGTGCCCGCCCCCACGGGGCTGAACACGACGTCCAAGTCGGGCTGGTCCTCCATCATCTCTAGGGCCATTGTGCCCACTCCTGCGATGAGGAGGGGCTCGTTGCCGCTGTGGATGTACCTGTAGCCGTGCTCATCGGCCAGCCGCTCGGCGTTCAGCCTGGCGTCGTCGAAGTCCCTGCCGTGCTCTATGATCTCGGCGCCATAGCTCCTGATGCCCGCGACCTTGGTGGGGTTGGCGCCGTCCTGTACGCAAACGATGGCCTTGACGCCGAAAAGTTTGCTGGCGAGGGCGATGCTCTGGCCGTGGTTGCCTGTGCTTGCGGTGATGACGCCGCGCTCCTTCTCATGATCTGGGAGCTGGCTTATGATGTTGATGCCTCCCCTGATCTTGAAGGCTCCCGTGGGGTGGTGGTTCTCGTGCTTGACGTAGGCCTCGCAGCCCAGGTACTCGTTGAGGGTGGGGTAAGTGTGGAACGGCGTCTTGAGGAGGTATGGCCTTATCCGGTTACGCGCCAAGATGACGTCCTTGAGGGTCGGTGCTTCCATGGTTGGATCCAGAGTCGTCTGCTCTTTTAGCACTTTCAGTGGCGTCCCACCCTGAGCGCGGTGGATAACGGTTTTAACTAATATCGGCTCCGCGTTCCACATGGGATACACGGGCACCGCCGTGCTGCCTCTCCACGGGGGGAAGGCGCCCAGGTGGCTGTTCAGCCGCATGGTGCAGATGGCGGAGTGCATCGTGGACATCATGATCGACGAGTACGGGCGCAGGGGGCTCCTGGAGCGGCTGAGCGACCCCTGGTTCTTCCAGAGCCTGAGCTGCGTGCTGGGGTACGACTGGCACAGCAGCGGGACCACAACCGTGACCTGCGGCGCCCTCAAGGAGGCTATGGACAGGGAGAACATGGGCGTCACTGTTTGCGGTGGCAAGGGCAGGACGAGCCTCAGGACACCCAAGGAGATACGTGAGATGGGGGAGGTGTTCGGCCTCAGCGGTTGGAGGGTGGACGGCCTCGTATACGCCAGCCGGATGGCCGCCAAGGTCGACAACAGCCTCGTCC
>CAZEMD010000148.1:0-5636 GCA_964513225.1 uncultured Candidatus Bathyarchaeia archaeon
CACGACCTCGCGGGGGAACGTGTTCGAAAACCTCGCAGGCGACGTATGCTACGATGGCAACGACTGGGTTACTCCGCAACTTGGGATATACGTCGTCGTCGACAGCGAGGGCGGTGGGTTCTGGGGCTTCGGGAGCTACAGATGTACGGTTGAGAACGATGGCGCATACTCAGAGACCAAGACAGAGTCCTTCTCGTTCGGCTCAGTTTCGTTCTTCTTCGACACAACCGAAGTCGGGCCAGATGTATTTCATGTAACAGTCGAGAAGAGATCTGGCTGGTTCTGGGGCTCATGGAACGTCGTCTATGAAGATGATAATGTCGAGATCAGCTGGCCAAGCGGCCCGGCAATAGTATGGGTGTTCACAACCTGATCATCTACGGAACTTTTCCCACTCTCATTGAAGTATTTCTATCGTCTGAGCCATCTGTTTTTAACCGTATCGATAAAGCAGATAACAATTTCATAATCCCTTTATTAACTCTCCAGAGGTTAGGTACAGGTCTCATGGAAAAATTGATCACCAGATTCAGGATGCACTCGGAAACCCCAATCAGGGATGACGGTATACCCCAGTTGACCCCCCGTAAAAAACGGAGCTGAGACGGTGTAAGAACATGGATAACGGATATAGATTTGAGCTGGCATCAGATAAACCATTTATAAATAGGCTAGTGTTACTCTGTTTTCTCTTCATCCTACTGGCCTCCATGACGCCGGTTCCCGCCGTCAAGGGAGCCAGCGTTACCCTGAGGAAGCCTTTCGAGCCGGTTTTCATCAACATGCCAGCCCCCACGCCATGGGACGACGGGCAGCACGAGCTCACGATTCAACTGCAATCTGGAAACCAGTACCCTGTTCCCGGTGAGGTCAAATGCAGCCTGGAGAAGGGCCAGAAGTACCACATCTTCCTTGTGGGCGACTTCGTCTTCAACAAGACCCTAGATTCATCTGATCTAACCGACTACGACTTGGAAGTTTACGACCCGTACATGCGCCTGGTCTCAAGGCACACCGAGTCGGCTGGGCAGCCGGAGCAGGTTGTCAGAGGTGGACCCAAGCATTACTTCGTGCCCGAGATGGACGGCTCATACACATTCAGGATATACAACGACCCCAAAGACAGCAAAGGAGAAGACCCTGCCGTTTTCATGCTTATCAAACACATCGAGATGAACACAAGGTACAACGTCACGCTTTACGGTAAACCCCGGGTGGGGGAGCCCTACCCGTTCTGGTTTAACTACGTGTACGAGTTCGACACACCCAACGATGACTACCAGCTTGTGGTAAAGGTCCCGGACCCGGACTCCTATACTGGGTACTCGGGCCTAGACATGTACGAGGCCAGGGTCTACCCCATGGCGAACCCCTCGACCGGAGTAGGCCACTATCTGAACGGCCTAGCCGTGCCCTGGGGGCATCTATTATCGGGGCAGAACGACGGCATATACGGCGGCTACGACCCAACAGTAGAAGGAGCCAGCCTGATAGACTACACCGCGAGCTGCGAGTACAGCGGCGAGGACATGCTGGTGACCTTCGGGAAGCCGGTCCACAACGAGACCGAGACCGTGGTAGACGACCCAACGGTCTTCTACTATCTCGTACTCCTCGCGGAGTACGACTACGGGACCGTGGATTTCTACCTCAAGACAGACTACAGGCCCTTGAACATCACCCTGCTGGACCCCGACCTCGTTGGCTACACCGGAGACGAGACGACCATCTACGTGGACGTCGAGGCATATCACAGCGTCGATAGCGTCCGTATGAACTACACGACGGACGACTGGGAGACGGAGGACACCGTCGAGATGAGGAAGTGCGATGAAGGCTACAAGGGAAACCTACCAAAGTTCAAGCTCAACGACTATGTGAAGTACAAGGTAACTGCCTTGGATGAAGTCGACAACAAGGGATCCACGAGAGGAGAGTTCGAGGTCAAGAACAAGGTGGACCTGAGCCTAAGCTGTTCACGCACGTCGCTTCATGGCGGCGAGTCGCTGACGGTCTTGGGAGCCTCTTCGCTGCCCAACACGGATCACACGCTGAGATTCGTCTGCGGCAGCCGCTCCGACGTGGTGGACTTGAAGACCAACACGGTCGGGGAGTTCCAGTGTACCTACACTCCCCAGTGGGTGGGCGACTACGAAGTAACCGTCAGGTACGGCGGAGACGGCGTCAACCACGCGGCGGTCTCTACTTTCAAGGAGTTCTCGGTCGAGAAGAGGAGTTTCACGGTCTCGACACGGATCGACAGCGTCGCCAAGAACACCAGACCCTTCGAGCTGACAGGGTCGGTGAGCCCAGCCGTCGGCGGGGTGCCCATAAGCTTCATCATCGTGACGCCCACCGGGAGCATCGTGGAGGTTTGCAGGACCTCGCAGACTGGATCATTCGGTGTCACCATCGTGCCGGAGGAGCTGGGTGAATGGGAGGTGTTAGCCCAGGTGGACGCCGGGGAGCTGTACGTGTCTTCGTCAAGCCCGTTGACCCCATTCGAGGTGGTGAAGCTGTCGATCCCCGAGGTCATAATATTGAAGGCCCAGGAGTTCACAGAGCCTCCCCTGCTCTATGTGCCGGTGGGGCTGGTAGCCGCCCTCGGGCTTGGGTACGGCTTCAAGACCGGGTTCATACAGAACCTGAGGTCCAAGAAGGGGAACGTGAAGGTCAAGGAGATAGTCGAGGATCCTAAGGACGCTACTACCTACCGGCGCCGCAGCAGCCGCGAAGGCTAGATGAACGCCTGTGAGAGCCTGATGGAGTCCTCAAGTCCGAGCTCCCAGCCAACGGCGCCGACTATGTCGAGGAGGTGCACGGGGTTGCTTGATTTCGGTATTGCCACGACGTTCTCCTGTGAGATGAGCCAGTTGAGGGCCACCTGGGCATGGGACTTCCCGTATTTCTCGGCGACCTCGTCGAGAGCCTTGTTCCCCGGCTTCGCGAGTATACCCCTGCCGAGGGGTCTGTAGGCGATCATTGTTCGGTTCTCTGCCTGCATGTGGGGCAGGAGGTCCATCTTGGGCTTCTGGTCGAGGAGGCTGTACTCCACCTGGTTGGCGACCAGGTCGTGGGACTCCAGGTGGCTCTGGGCCTCCCTCATGAGGCTCCAGCCGAAGTTGCTGACGCCGATGAACCGCGTGTAGCCTTCCTCGGCGCAGCGCTCCATGGCCTTCATGGTCTCCCGGAGGGGGACGTCGAGGTTCGGCCAGTGGACCAGGTACAGGTCGACGTAGTCCAGATTCAGGCGTTTAAGGCTCTTCCTCATGCTCTCCATGAGGTCGTCGTAGCGGAGGTGGTTGTGCCACACCTTGGTGGTTATGAAGAGGCTGTCCCTTGGGTAGGGCTCCACGGCTTCGCCGACGAGCTCCTCCGCGTGGCCCGCCCCGTAGTACTCGGCGGTGTCGATGTGGGTGAGGCCCAGCTCGACGGCCATGCGTATCGCCGTCACGTTCTCTTTGTCCCAGCGGTGGTCCTCGATCTGGCGGCCGCCCATCCCCCAGGTGCCGAGGCCGAGGACCGGTATCTTCACGCCGGGGGATATCTCATGGTGTTCCATCAACTGTCTTCTCTACCTCTTAGGCTCCGAGACGTGAAAGAGTTTTTGGCGGCTGAACGCTAGAAGCCGGCCCCGTCTGGGTCAGGCCCCTGGTCCAGGGCTTTGCTGTCCGGCACGTAGAGATAGATGATTGGCATCCTGATGAGGCCGTCCACAAGCGTCATGAATATGAAGGGGGCTAGGTGGCTAACGCTGTCCCACAGCCAGCCGCCCAGTATGCTGGCGGGGACGGCCAACGCGTTGAAGGCTGCGACGCTCAGGGCTGTCATCCTCGCCCTCTGGTTATGGTACACCATCTCGACCTCCTGGGCCTGCCAGGCGACTCCCGTGCTGTCGTTCATCCCCATTATGACCCACGCCAACACTAGGGCGATGGGGTTCTTACCCAGTAGCAGGAAGATGATGGTCGCCACGTACATCAGGAGCCGTCCGCCGATGATCATCTTCTTCCTGCCTACTTTGTCGGTGAGCCTGCCCGCCAGAGGCGACGCCAATATGTTGGTTAGGTTCCTCGCCGTCACCATGTAGGCTATGGTCATGGCGGAGGCGCCGTGGACCGCGGCGGCGAAGACCATCCAGAAGGGCCCCGCGAGGCCTATGCTCAGGCTGCCCAGGCTCTTCATGAGAACCCAGGACCGGACTCCCTTCTTGGCGAGGACGCTGCCGTAGTCATCGAGCATGGTCTTGGCGTTGAGTCTTTTCTGGGGCTGGTTTGGTTTCCTGTTGCCGAGGTATCTCCAGACCGTGACCCAGGCGAGGACCAGCAGGGCTGCCTGCACCGTGTAGACGGGGCGGATTCCTTCGAGGGTTAGTCCGCCGGAGATGGATACTATCTGTCCCCCGATTACGCCTGCGAAGAGCACCGGGGCGAGTATGAATATGTTGGCTAGGCCGTAGACGGTTCCCCTCTGCTCGTTCCTGATGCTGTTTGCGTACATCGACGTCCAGGCGGGGGAGATGACGCCGTCGGCGAACCCGGTGAGCACGAAGGCGGGGATGAGCCAGTAGAGGGAGCCCGCGGTCAGGTAGGTCAACGGCACGAGTACGCCGATGAAGGCGCCTATGAGGAACATCTTCTTCCTGTCCAGGCGGTCGGAGAGCCAGCCGGTGAGGATGGCCGTGACGGCGGTTAACCCTAGGGAGAGGGAGGTCAACAGGCCCAGCTGGGTCCCCGTGGCGCCGAGGGCGACTATGAATATCGAGTTATAGGGGTTGAGGTTCACCGCGAAGTTGGCGACGCTGGACCGTGCCAGGATCACCTTGAAGTCCCGTGTTATCCCGCTGTAGAAGCCTTTGAGCGTCTGTGTTGTTTTCATGTCTTTTTCTGCGCTTCCCCAGAATCTTGTTTATTTTTCGGAGTGGCTCATGTGCGTCTCGATATTAAATGTTACTCTATAGAAACCCGCTCTACAACCTAGAATTTTTAAATAAAAAAGCTAATGGCTTTAGCGTTGAGACTGGTTTTTAACTGTTCGAGGCACTCACTTTACTAGTTTCTTCATGAACTCGGTGTACTCTTCCCTTTTTATGGTAGGCTTGAACCCGTCTATCACCCGTTTTGCCTCTTCCGCGTCATCGGCGAGGAGGTCCACAACGGCGACAGCCAACGCCTTGGCGGGCCAGATGTACTGTTTCACGGGGTCCACGATCTTGAGGTCCCTGCTGTGGGCTGCTCCCTCGGTGCCGGCCATGCCTATGCTGGTGGTGGGCGTTACGCAGCTGAAGTCGCCCAAGTCGGTGCTGCCTGTGCTGTGCTCCCTGTGCTTTATCTGGTCTTCACCGACGAGCTCCGTACACGAGGCGATTACCACCTTCTCCAGATTGGGGTCCCGGGTGTAGGGCATGTAGCCGGGGTGGTCGATGATCTCCACCTCAGCCCCCACGGCCATGGCTCCCGCCCGGAGGGCATTGTTCACCTTCCTGTTGGCGTCCTGAACGGCCTCCACGGTCTTGCCTCGGACGTAGCTCTCCATCCGTACGTCGGCGGGAACGTTGTTCACTATCTCGCCTCCCTTGGTTATGATGGGGTGGACCCTTATGGTGTCCTCGTCGCGGAAGGTCTCCCTGTTGGCGT
>CAZEMD010000149.1:0-5636 GCA_964513225.1 uncultured Candidatus Bathyarchaeia archaeon
GCGGGACGACAGCTACGCGTGGAGCAAGAAGATGTTCGGCACCGAGAAGGCGATAGTGGCGACGGAGTACGAGGGCAAGCCCGCGGCGCTGATATACGAGATGAACGGCGCAGCCATAGCCGACAGCCTCGGCTACTGCACCACCATGATCAGGCCCGGACGCGTGGGGGCGCCGGGCAGCCAGTTCGGCGACACCAGCTACCAGTTCGCGGCCGAAAGGTTCACCGCCGCCACCGGGATACCCGCCGACGAGGCCGCGCTCTTCGAGGCCGCCGAGAGGGTCTGCAACATCGAGCGGGCCATCGTCGTGAGGGACGGACGCACCCGCGCGACGGACGCCCTCCCCGAGTTCTTCTTCGAGGCGCCGGTGCCAGACGGCCCCCAGCAGGGGAAGCGGCTTGACAGGAAGCTCTTCGAGAAGATGAAGGACGAGTACTACACGCTCAGGGGCTGGGACAAGGAGACCGGGCTCCAGAGGGAGGCGACTCTTAAGAAGCTGGGCATGGCGGACGTAGCCAAGGCGCTCAAGGCCGCCGGGAAGCTGGCCCCGGCGGAGAAGGAGGGATAACGTTGCAGAAGGTGCTACAGGTAGACATAGAGAAGTGCGTGGGCTGCCGCATGTGCGAGGTGGCGTGCAGCCTCAAGAACACCGGCAGGGTCCAGCCCAGCAGGTCACGCATCAAGGTCATAGGCTACGAGAAGCGGGGCGTCTACCACAACTACATCCCCATGGTGTGCCAGCAGTGCAGCACCCCGCTCTGCGTGGAGGCGTGCCCCACCAACGCCCTCAGCAGAGACACGGAGACCGGCGCCATAGTGGTTGACGAAGACGCGTGTGTCGGATGCAAGGTATGCAACATGGTGTGCCCCATAGGCGGCGTCAGCATCGACCCCGTCACCGACTTGGCTTACAAGTGCGACCTCTGCGGCGGCGACCCCGAGTGCGTCAAGTACTGCTACTACGAGGCGCTGAAGTACGTGCCCAAGGACAGGCTGGATAGCAGCCTCAAGAGGAGCAAATCCGAGAAGCTGTCAGAGCTATTCACGCTCATGGAGAGCCTCAGGTAGACCCAGACTATTTTATTAATATCCTATTGGGGGCCGAGTAGACCCGGAGCCGGCCGCCGCTCATCGAGGTCAAAGTCACCCCGGACGCCTCGGCCAGCCGTACGCCGGAGACTAGGGGCACCGTCATGGACGCTATCACCGGTATCCCCACCCTGCACGCCTTCTGCACCATCTCACCTGACTGGCGGCCCGTGCTTAGAAGCACGCACGTGCCTAGGTCGCCGCCTCTCAGCGCGTGGGCGCCTATCACCTTGTCGACCGCGTTGTGTCTCCCCACGTCCTCCGCGAAGTGGAGCACCTCGGCGTCGCCGCTGCACAGCATGGCCGCGTGCGTCCCCCGGGTCCTCCTGTAGACGCTGCTTCTGCTGTTCAGCGCCGTGATCATTTCCTTTACGCGGCTAGCCTCAACGCATAGATCCCCCGCCACCCTTGGGATATCGATCTGCGCCCCTGCCTCCCTGGGGCTGGAGCCACAGGCCGTTACTATGAGATTCATCATGGATACCGACGCCCCTCGAAGGGCCGCCTCACCGTGCAGATCGACTCTGACGTCGTTTCCGTCTACTTCGATGGACTCCATCTCCTCGACCTCATCGACGACACCCTGCGTCAATAGGTAGCCGACGGCCAGCTCCTCCCTCATCTCCGGGGTCGCTATCAAAGTCACATGGTACTCGTCGTTCACGAAGATGCAGACCGGCTCATCCAGAGCGAGCTCATCCACGGCCTCCTCGGACGCCGGCCGATCCCCTAGGCTCACCGACCGTATCCTCCTGCGCTCAGTCACCATCCCGTTCACCTAGTCTCCGTGAACCCATTCTCCGCCGAGCATGGTCCTCTCGACCTCTAGTTCAAGGATCTTCTCCTTGGGCTGGGTCAACGGGTCCCGGTTCCACACCACGAGGTCCGCGTACTTGCCCTTCTCCAGGCTGCCTATCTTTTCCTCCCAGAACATGCAGTACGCGCTGTTCCACGTATAGGTACGGAGGGCGTCCATCACGCTGATGCACTCGTCTGTCCCGAAGGGCTGGTCGCCGTAGACGCCCAGCCTGGGGCGCCGGGTGGCGGCGGCGTAGACGCCGTAGACGGGGTCGGTCAGGCAGGTGTTCCAGTCGCAGCCGTTCCCGACGACCACCCCGCGGTCCATGAGGGTCCGCAGGGGTATGAGCCGCCTGCTCCTGTGGGGGCCGAAGTTTCCTGCATACGTGTCTCCTATGAAGTAGAGGTAGGCGCTGGTGGCTTCCACCACGACGTCGCTTCCCATCGCCGTCTCCTTCCTGAGCGCGGTGTCGGTGGGCAGGTTGTTGTGGATGACGCTGTGCCTGCAGTCGGCCCTCGGATATTCTTTCACCGCGGCCTCGATGGCCTTAAGGTACTCGTCGATGGTCCTGTCGCCTACGCAGTGGGCGCCTATCTGGAACCCCGCCCCGTGGAGTATCTTGCATATCTCGGGGTAGGTCTGGGGCTCCGGGACGATGGGGCCGCCGTAGTTGCCCTCGTCCACGCCAGTGTACTCCCTGTTCCACGGCTCGTAGAGCCACGCCGTCCTGTTGCCGCCGCTGCCGTCGAAGCTGCACTTCACTGCGCCGACGTAGAGCACGTCGTCGCCCCCCGGCTTGTATTTAGACACGGCCTCCTTGGCCAGCTCTACGCTGGTGCGGCCGTTGTGGATGCCCACCATGATGTAGCTCCTTATCTTCAGCTCGCCGCGGCCGTGCAGGTTCCTGTAGGCCTGGATCATGGCGTCGGTGGCCCCGGCCTCCTTGTGCGCCGTCACGCCTACGGCGAACAGCATTTCCTGCGCCTCGAGTATCGCCTCCTCGCACTCCTCCACCGAGTAGTCGCGGCTCAGCAGCCTCATCCTGTACGCCAGGTCGTCGATGCCGAGGAGCCCGTCGTAGCCTTCCCCGCACTCATGGCCCACGAGGCCGTGGGCGCAGGTGTTCGCCACCTGGTAGGGGGTCTGCGCGTCCAGTATAACGGGGTGTCTGGGGCTCACGGGGTCCAGGTCGAACCTGGTGGGGGCCCGCCTCTCCTCCAGCAGCGCCTCGTCCCAGCCCACCCCCCTTATCCACGTCCCCTCGGGCCTAGAGTCAGCGGCCTCCTCGACCAGCCTCTTAACGTCTTCTATGCTCTTCACCGCGGGGTACCTGAGATCCAGGACGAGCCCGCTGAACCCATACTCGACGGTATGGTTGTGGCTGTCCACGAAACCCGGCGACACAGCCTTTCCTTCGAGGTCGATCACCTCGGTGCCGACGCCTATGTGCTCCTTCGCTTCCTCGGTTGAGCCTACGTAAGTTATCCTGTCACCCTTCAACGCCAGGGCCTGCTCCACCGCGTCTCCGCTGTCTACGGTTATGATCCTGCCTTCCAGGAGAACCTTGTCGGCCTTCACCCGCCGTACCTCTCCTTGATCTCCCGCCACCTATAGCAGCCGGTGAGGTGGTCGTTGACCATGCCCACGCTCTGCATGTACGCGTACACGATGGTGGGGCCCACATAGCTGAACCCGAGGCTCTTCAGGTCCCTGGCTATCCTGGTGGAGAGCTCGGTCTTCGACGGCACCTGCTCCCAGCCGGTGAACTCGTTCATCACAGGCTTGTGGTCAACGTAGGCCCAGAGGTACTCGTCGAAGCTCCCATGCGTCTCCTGCACCTTGAGGAACGCCTTGGCGTTGTTGACGTGGCTAACGATCTTGCGCCTGTTCCTGATGATGCTGGCGTCCCCTACAAGCTCGTCTATTTTAGCCTCGTTGTACTCCGCTATCTTGGCTGGGTCGAAGCCGTCGAAGGCCCTGCGGTAGTTCTCCCTGCGTTTGAGCACCGTGGACCAGCTGAGCCCGGCCTGGACGCCTTCCAGCAGTATGAACTCGTACAGCACTGTGTCATCGTGGACAGGTACGCCCCACTCCTCGTCGTGGTAAGCCCTGGCTAAAGGGTCCTTGTCGCCCCAGCACCGTGTCTTCCCGTCGGAAGCCATGGGTATATGGGCGCGGCTAGGGATTTAACTTGTGAGCCGCTAATCTACAGTAGCTCCTTTATGGCCTCGGCCAGCGCTTCCTTGTCGTCCACCTCGACCATGACCTTGCTGTACCGGTGGTCCTTGAGGTTCAGGGTGATGACCTTGTCGCCGTCCTCCATGTAGTAGAACACCATGCCGCCCTGGGTGCCGTAGCTGCCCATCCTGGGGTACTTGCAGCTCACCTTGGCGGTGGACACGCTCTCTATGTTCTCCACCGGCAGCACGAACCCGTCGGCCATCCCCAGCAGGCCCTCGTGCTCCTTGAACTTTACCCTGACGACGTCGCCGGCTACCTCTACGTCCTCCATAGCCATACTATCGTTGGCGGGCGCATAAGTTTTATCAAGTATCCATCTATGGCTGCCTAAAACAGAAGAATATTATGTATCAACGCTAAAACAGGGTTATTTTCCGGTAAACCTGTTGCTAGACCCATAAGTTTTATTAGCTTGCGTAGGTGTACCGGAACTGAGTGTTCGGAACCACATGAACGACATTCTGAACCCTGTTTTATGTGGCTCTTGCCACGGCGAGGAGAGCTAATTCCGTGGAAGAGCCGTCAGAGGACGACCAACGCAACGGCATAGACCGGGTCCACGAGGGCATAAGGAACAGCATCGAGAACATAGGCACATATTTCCAGGTCACCGGCGCCCAGAAGATCATACGCAGGTACTTCGCCATGAACGCGTTCGACGGCGCCATGACCAGCCTCGGCGTCGTCATAGGTGCCTACCTTAGCCAGATCGGCGACCCCCGGAGCGTAATAGGCGTCATCATCACGGGCGGAATCGCCATGATGGTCAGCGGTTTCAGCGGCACCTACATGACGGAGCGTGCGGAGCGGAGCCACAGCCTCAACGAACTGGAGGACGCCATGCTGGTCAATCTGGACGACACGGTCTACGGGAGAGCCGGCAGGTTCATCTCCGTGTTCGCCGCCCTGGTGGACGGCTCCGCCCCGTTCCTGGCGTCGATACCCAGCGTCGTCCCCTTCCTCCTGGTGCCGGGGGTCATCGACCTTGCCACGGCGTTCTTCGTCTCCATGGGCGCCAGCCTGTTCACCCTGTTCATACTGGGGGTCTACCTGGGCAGGATCAGCGGCGAGAACATTCTGTACTCTGGGATGAAGATGGTGGTCTCGGGCGCCGCCGTCGCACTGATAGCGCTACTCCTCAACGTCCACTAGGCGCTGTAGTAGTACCTGCCCGACAGCTTCTGCTCCCTGTCGAGCCTGCTGTCTGGCTTGTTGACTCGGGGCCTCTTGGTGTCCGGGTCCCGCCTGAAAGTGACCTCCATCTCCTCCAGGAACCCGTTCATCCCATCCTCCAGGCTAACGGGGTCCCCGGCGTGGCCGTACACCCCGGCCTCCCCCGTGAAGACCATGAGCTTGTCCGCGATGAAGTCCTGGGTCACTATGTCGTGTTCGACGACGAACGCGGTGACGGCCCGCATCTTGGTGATGCGCCTGATGGCGCGGGCCACGGCGAGCCGCTCCTCCACGTCCAGGTAGGCGCTGGGCTCGTCCAGCAGGTAGATGTCGG
>CAZEMD010000150.1:0-5625 GCA_964513225.1 uncultured Candidatus Bathyarchaeia archaeon
ATCGCCGAGCCCTGTGTGAAGCCGCGTGAAGATAGGGATACTTGGAAACGACGGGAAGGAGTGGCACATACAGAGGCTGCTCCGCGAGCTCCGTGGCCGGGGCGCCGAGGCATACGTGTTCCCGGCCACCCGGCTGGTCTCACGTATAACCGCGGAGCCCAAGATATCCGTCAAGGGTTACATGATCGAGGACTACGACGCTTTGATCGTTCGCCGGATGCCCGGGGGCACCGCGGAGAAGGTGTTCTACCGGATGGACGCCCTCCACATGCTGGAGGAGTACGGCGTCTTCGTCGTCAACCCGGCCCTAAGCATAGAGAAGTCGGTGAACAAGTACTACACCTCCGCGCTGCTGGAGAAGGCGGGGTTAACATGCCCCCGCACGGTGGTCACGGAGAGCTTCACGGAGGCCATGAGGGCCTTCGAGGAGCTGGGCGGCGACATCGTGGTGAAGCCGCTCTTCGGCTCCCTCGGCGCGGGCATCACCCGCCTAACCGACAGAGACATCGCGTACAGGGTTTTCAGGGCGCTGGAGTCCACCCAATGCGTCTACTACCTTCAGGAATACATCCCCCACGGCAACGCGGACATCAGAGTCTTCGTGGTCGGCGGCGAGGTCGTCGCCTCCATGAGACGCGTCGCCACGGGCTGGAAGACCAACATTTCATCCGGCGCGACGCCACAGCCCTACGAGCCTACAAGCGAAGAGGTCGAGACCAGCCTCAAGGCTGCTGAGACCCTAGAGCTGGAGTACACGGGCGTCGATCTGATGCGCAGCGAAGACGACGGGACGCTGTACACCCTAGAGGTTAACAGCACCCCCGGCTGGGAGGGGCTCCAGAAGGTGACCGCCGTCGACGTAGCCAAGAGACTCGTCGAGCACATATTCGAACGACTCAGGTGAGGGGCCTTGAAGCCTAAGGACCGGGACATGGTCGAGACCCGCGACGGGTTGATGTTCGTTGTCGTAGGGTACCTGCACCCCCCCGGCAGGGTGACGGCTTACTTGAAGTACGTCCCCTCGGCTGAGGGGAAGTGGGGGAGGGGGGGCACACGGTACACCCGTGCCCTCCGGTACTACCACGTGACACAGGTCGAGAACACGTATGGATACCTGAGGGGGAGCCATCCCGACTACCTCTACGACTGCCCCGTCCGCAACATAACCGTGTCCTGCGTCCCCCTCAGCGAAGTCAAACACTACTACCACCCAGTCGAGAGGGTGGCCTCATTGATCAGGGATGGACCGTCAGACCCGCTGGAGGAGAAGCTGATGGGGCTCGTCGAGTACCTCGGGGAGCGTGCAGACGTCGAAGGCAAGATCGGCGTCACCGGCTCCATACTAACCCGCTCACACAACCCAAGCTTCTCGGACATGGACCTCACCGTCTACGGACGAGGCGAGTCGCTGCGCGTCAAGGAGGCGATCCTTGAGGCGAGGAGGAAAGGCGTCGTCCGCACCCACGACAGGGGAGAGATGGAAGAGTGGGTGAGGCAACGCTCCGAGAAGCTCCCACTCAGCGAAAAGGAGCTAAGACGTGTCGCGTCCACGAGGTGGAACTACGGGTTCTACCGGGGCACCTACTTCTCGATACACCCGACTCGGACCGACGACGAGATAATCGAGAGCTACGGCGACCAGGTCTACCACCAGCTGGGAGAGGCGAAGGGCACGGCCGAGGTGGAGGACGCCTCCGAGTCCATCTACCTGCCGGCAGTCTACAGGGTGACAGACCCCAAGCTAGTGAACCGAGATGAGGCGATATCCATGATAGTATCCTACGAGGGAGTCTACGGCGGCCTGTTCACGGAAGGCGAGAAAGTGGAGTTCAGGGGCATCCTTGAGAAGTATGAGGGAAAAGAAGAGGGGTACCGCGTGGTGCTGGGCGGAGCCGGCTCCGCCGGCGGCTACGTGAAGTGGGCCTAGTCCTCGATGAGGTGCTCTCAACCTAATCCGATTTCCGTGAGTCGTTATAGATTCGTTCATGAGGATCATCTTCGGAGCAGCGCCGAGCCGAGAAAAACATGGAAATCCGATCCTTCAATGAATGATAAAACCTATATCCGCAGAAGAGGTATAATTTATTTTATTGATTATATTCTGCATGTTAACTTCTTTTAATGTTCTTTTTATCATACACCTCTGTTTGTTTAAACTATATTTAAATGACTTTTAAGCAGATATCTATCGAACTATGGTTAGAACAGGTTAATTTCTTAGCAACTTACGATTGCTACTATATGTGGCGTCTTTTATTCTTAGACTAAAAGTTATATGTTGATACAATAAATATTGTAAAAGTGATATTTATGACCGTGAAGAACGTCAAGCTACAAGTCGACGAGTTGGAAACGGGACTAGGTAAATTTAAGGGCTTAAACGTCACCATAGGGCGGGTCACAGAAGAGGATCTAGACCAGCCGATGGGCCCCACACCCTTCCCATCCATCGCTGATCTGAGAAACTGGGACCGAAAACTCCTATCTAGGTATCCACCCTACTATCTTCCTTTCTGTGATGTTTGTTGCCTTTGCACCTTTGGAAAATGTGATCTAAGCCAAGGCAAGAGGGGTGCATGTGGCTTAGACATGTCTGCTCAGCAGAGCCGCATAGTCCTCCTTGCAGCCTGTATAGGAGCAGCAACCCATAATGGACATGCACGGCATCTCGTTCATCACCTCATAGAGGAGAACGGAAGTAACTATCCTCTGAATGTTGGTGGGGACGAGGTTGATATAGATGCCCCGGTAACAACTCTTGTAACAGGGCAAAACCCGAAGACACTCGGAGATCTTGATATAATATTAGATTACACTGAGCAAGAGGTCACCCATCTTCTGTCTTGTTGCCATACAGGGATGGAAGGGGACAACATAGATTTCGAGTCTAAGGTTCTGCACGCTGGAATGATAGACCAAGTGGGTATGGAGATAGCCGACCTGGCTCAGATATCCGCGTACAACTTCCCCAGAGGAGACCCAGACGCGCCGTTAACCGATATAGGCTGGGGAGTATGTGACATCTCAAAACCCGTTATTCTGGTGATCGGCCACAACGTCCCTCCAGCCACAGAGATTAACGATTATCTTCTCGACAACCAGCTTTACGGTAAGGTAGAGGTTGCAGGGATCTGTTGTACCGCGATAGACATGACCAGGTACAACGCTGGGGCAAAGATCATCGGGCCGATATCCTGGCAGCTTAGGTTCATCAGAAGCGGGATACCCGACGTCATCGTAGTTGACGAGCAATGCATACGAACCAACCTCGTAGAAGACGCACAGAAAATTGGAGCACCCTTCATAGCGGCCTCAGAGAAGAATTGTCAGGGATTAGAGGATAGGTCAAACGACCCCGCCGATGAAATAGTCGAGGATCTAGTAACAAGAAAAGTTCCAGGAGTATTACTACTGGACCCAGAGAAAGTTGGCGAGGTCGCCTCTAGGGTAGCGATAGAGATAGCCCCGATAAGAAAGAAGAAGGGAATATTCCCGAGCAGTGAGGAGATCGTCGAATCATCGAAGAGATGTCGGAGCTGTTTAGAGTGTCAGAGGGCGTGTCCAAACAACCTCCCGATCCCTGAAGCCGTGAAAATGGCGGCAGAAGGAGACCTCAGCAAGTTTTCGAGTTTATACGAGGATTGTGTAGGTTGTGCGCGTTGTGAAAGCGCCTGCCCCATAGACCTTCCCCTTCATAGCTTCATCATGAAATCCTCCGAGGATAGAATAGGGAAAGAAAAATTCAAGATACGGACTGGAAGAGGAGCAGTACAAGATATAGAGATAAGACGCGTCGGCGGACCCATAGTGCTGGGCGAGATACCCGGAGTAGTCGCACTTGTTGGCTGCGCAAACTATCCGCATGGAGGAGAAGAAGTCGCTGAAATAGCCGAGGAATTCGCCAAGAGAAACTTCATTGTGACGGCCACAGGATGTGCAGCCATGTCGATGGCTATGACGAAGGACGAGGAAGGACTGAGCCTATACGAGAAGTATCCCGGGAACTTCGATGCTGGCGGGGTATTAAACATAGGTTCCTGCGTCTCCAACCCGCACATCGCGGGAGCCGCGATCAAGATAGCCAGGATATTCGCTAAGAGAAACCTAAACGCGAACTACGAGGAAATAGCGGATTACATTCATAACAGGGTAGGGGCAGTCGGCATAGCATGGGGTGCTATGTCACAGAAAGCAGCCTCTATTGCCAGCGGATTCTGGCGCCTAGGAATCCCCGTCATCGTTGGGCCGCATGGCATCAAGTATCGTCGCATGCTAATGGGACGAAGGGAAAATGAAGAAGACTGGTATGTCTATGATGCCCGCACCGGTGAAAAAGTCTATGTAGGCCCCGTGCCGGAGCATCTTTTCTACGCAGCCGAGACAAAGGAGGAGGCGATGGTGCTTACCGCAAAGCTCACTATGAGGGCGAACGACACATCCAAGGGACGGGCGATAAAGCTGACACACTGGATAGATCTGCATCGACGGCTTTACGGCACCTTGCCTGACGACCTTCACCTCTACGTGAGGAAAAAGTCTGATATCCCCCTGACCATGAGGCAAGAGTTGCTAGAAAGGTTAGAGGAAAAAGGTTGGAAGGAACAGGAAATACCGGATCCAACCTTACTTAAAAGGATGATAAGAAGCGAGGGTGGTTAAGCATGTCAAAAACAGAGCCATGGCAAACAGCCGAAATAGCCGGCCCTAAAAAGGCGTTTGTGTTAACAAAAACCATCGTGGTTTCCTCCATGATCAAGAGGTCAAAACGACCCCTGCTTGTGGTTGGACACGAATCCCTTAATGAAGAGATAAATGGAGAGAAACAAATAGATTACATGATAAAACTTGCTCAAAAGGGGAAGATACCAATTGTGGCTACGGCGCATATGATAGGGGAGTTCAACAAAAGAGGATACAGTCCCGCATCTTCGTTTTCTCTGATCGAGATAGGAGAAAGGCTCAGGGATCCCGATTGGATGGGACTCGATGGGGAAGGGCAGTATGATCTCGTACTAATGATGGGCTTCCCTTACTACATGAGCTGGCTTGTTTTCTCAAGTCTTAAACATTATGCGTTACGTGGTGATAAGTATTTAACCACTGTATCCGTAGATCGATACTATCAGCCCCATGCTTCTTGGTCTTTCCCTAACCTCTCATTGGAGGAATGGGAGGAGAACATTTCGAGTATGATGAAGGAATTGGAGGCAGAATAAGATGTCATTCAAAGATATCCCGGTTGACGTTGGTGTAATATACGAAGGCGAAAGGATCAGATGGCGTGAAACTCACATAGAGCTAGGCGGCCCCAGGATAGAGGACAAGTTTGAGCTCGTACTATCCAGGGATCCCGCTGAAGTCGAGGACGGTAAATTCGAGATAATTGGTCAAGACATCAAAGATGTTGAACCAGGCACTTCCGTGCCATTCGGTCTGTACATTGAGGTAGCCGGCAAAGAGATCGAGAAAGACTTAGAGGGGGTCATAGAGAGGAGGCTCCACGACTACTGCAACTTCATACAGGGCTTGATGCACATAAACCAGCGATACGACATCCACCTCAGGTTAAGCCAGGCATCCGTCAGAAAAGGGTTTGACAGCTTTGAGCATATGGGCAAAGTCATA
>CAZEMD010000151.1:0-5573 GCA_964513225.1 uncultured Candidatus Bathyarchaeia archaeon
GGTCCTCCAGACGCACTCGCAGACCGTCATGACGAGGACGTTCCCCTTCATGAAGCCGAATATCTCTCGGACAGTCTGCATTTGCTACACCGAAATACCTCCCATGACGCTCACCCGGCTTTAAAGTTAATCGCAGACGCGCATCTTTTTAATCACCTGACGATAGAGAATACAGAAATGAGCGTGAAGGACAACAAGGTCACATGGATCACGTGCCCCGACTGCGGATCTAGGATAGGGATAGTGATATCCGTGGGGAAGGAGGAGGCCCCCGTCGTGGTGCATGAGGAACCCGAGGCCGAGGAGTGGCCGCCCGAAGAGGTAGATTTCAAGGCCAAGCTTGAGGCGGCTGGCGTAGACCTGGCGCTCGTGGACGTCGAGCAGAGCGAAGAAGCCTTGACGGTTAGCCCGAAGAAGTTCCTGGGAGATTTATGGGGGCCCATAAACGACGCGATGAGGGGGCTGGGCGGCACCTGGATCAGAAACGGAAGGAACAGCCGCTGGGAGATACCGATCGAAGAAACCGAGGGCTAGCCGCCTGAAAGGATGTTGTTGATCACTTCTTTTACCCACATCCCTGTACCCGATATTTTGCTCACCTTCCCAAGGTACTCCCTCCAGCTCAGCCCAAGGGCGCGCCTCCACCGGGGATAAGACTCCTCTAGGCTGCCGTATGCGGCTTGATGCCTTTCACAGTAAACAGAGTCTCCGCTTCTCTCCCTGCCGCAGACCCTACAACCGGTCAAACAAGGCTCCTCCTCTGCAGGGCCCTCGGCGACGGCCTCGGCTATGGCTGCCCCTATCTCGCCTTCACTCTCCTTGAACTGGGCCAGTATGGGGGTGAGAGCCTCCTTGACGCCCTCTACAACTTCTTCAGGGCTCTTCTCGCCCACCTGTATCTCCTCCAGGGACGCCTCCAGCTCCCTGGTCGTTTCGACGCTCAGTATGCTTGGGCAGTACCCTTCCAGGGTCTCCGCGATGCGCAGCCCCAGGTCGGTTGCCATGATCCTTTTTCCGGTGAGGTAGCCTCTCCTGTAGAGGGTGTCGATTATGTTCGCCCTCGTGGCCTTGGTTCCTATCTCGTGGCTCTCCATCTGCCTCAGCAGGCTGCTCGGGTTATACCTCTTGGGCGGCCTAGTGTATCCTCTCCTCGCCGAGAACTTGGTGACCGGGACCACCATCCCCGGCTCTATCTCGGGAAGCAACGTCTCCTTGTCCTCCACATAGGGTGCGTATGCGTCGAGCCACGCTTTCTTGGTGGTCTTCACGCCCCTCATGTAGAAACTGTGGTCGTTCACGTCCACCTCTGCGTCGATCTTCTCCTTGACCGCCGGCCTCCCGAGACACGAGAGGAACCGCTTCACTATTAGATCATATATCTTTGCCTCGTCTTCCTTGAGACGCCTTGGCTTGGCGCCTGTGGGGTGGATGGCGGGGTGGGCCGGGTCGTCCTTCTTCCCCTGTCGCGGCTTCAAGCTCTTCCTTTTCAAGAGTTCCTCGGCGTGCTTCGAGTAGGCCCGTTGTTCACTGAGCTGTTCGAGGATTCCTCTAATATCCAGCGTCGGGGGCAGGCGTTGGCTGCTTGTCCGCGGGTAGCTGATGTATGTCCCAAGGTACAGCTTCTCCGCCGCCCTGAGGGTGCCGGTGGGGCTCACCTTGAATACCCGGTACGCCTCCCTCTGGAGGTCCCCCAGGTTGAACGGGGGAGGCGGCAGAAGCCTTTCACTCCTCTTGTCGACGTCCACGACTTTCCCGTCTCTGCCCCTGCACTCGGAAGCCAGCTTCCTTGCCTCGACCTCCCTATCCAGCCTCTTCTTCTCGTACTCCAGAGGGATGGTCTCGCCAGACACAATAGTCTCCGCGTACACCCTCCAGTACGGTACGGGGACATAGCCCCGGATGGCCGTCTCCCTCTCCTTGACGAATCTGAGAGTGGGTCCCTGAACCCTGCCGATGCTGAGGGTCTTCTTTGCGCCCGACGCCTTCCTCACGGCAAGGGTAAGCGCCCTGCTGAGGTTTATGCCGAACAGCCAGTCCACCTCGTGCCTCGTCTTACCCGCGGCGATGACCGGGTAGTCGAGCGTCGGCTCCATGTTCTCCCAAGAATCGGCGAGGTCCCTGCGGGTGAGGGTGCTGTACAGCATCCTCCTGGAGTTCGCGAGGCTATGATCGCCCACGGCGTACCGTAGGATGTTGTACGCGATCAGGCTCCCCTCCTGATCGTAGTCGCAGGCGCTCACGAACCGGTCCACGTCTTTCGACAGCGCCGATATGGTCTCTATGTAGGCGTTCACCCGTTTGTTCGCCCTGTTGGCTTGGCTCGCCGGCACCCATTTCATCTCGTAGACGGGGTAGGTCCATCCTCCTCCCACCTGTGTCAACGAGTAGAGGTGGCCCAAAGCCGAGACCACGAGCAGCCCGCTTCCGTCTCTTTTCGCCGCATAATACTGGACACGTCCATTCCTCAAGGATACTGGGCGCCCCTCGTCGTCCAGCGCCTGCGCTATGCATCTAGCTGAACTAGGTTTCTCGGTAATGACGAGGAAGCGTTCAGGCAATCTACTGTTTAGCGGGGCAGCCGGACATTAATCCTTTGGGTGAACCAGAGGAAGGCTGCACAACCTATTTCAGGCTCCCAACACCAGTTCCTGTGATGCAGCCGTTCACGGCAGTCCACACACATGAAGGCGTGGTCGTCCCCATGAGAAGCGAGGCAGACAGCCTGTTCAACGACGGATACGGCAGCCGAGAGGGGAGTGAAGCGCTAACCCTTGACCCGTGTGAGACGCTGTACAACATGGACCGAGGGAAGATAGCCTTGGTGGACGAGGAAGCCAACGTGAAGCTCAGCTTCAAGGAGGCGCTGCGGCTGTTCACGGCGGACGACCCATCCATATGGACTAGGTTCATAGTGTATAGGGACCTCAGGACGAGGGGTTTCGTAGCCAGAGAAGCCGATGAAACAGCAGATTTCGTCGTCTATGAACGGGGCATGTATAGAAAACAGCCTCCAAGCTACCACATCAAAATAATATCGGAGGGACGGCCCGAGAAACTCGACTACATACTTGGCGACCTAAAGAAGACGGAGGAAAGAGGCCGCGAGTTCAAGCTAGCCGTCGTGGACCGCCGAGGCGAGATAGTGTACTACGGGTTATCCGAGAAAACCTTCTAAGGTTTAAGACGGGACGGCAGCTCATCCACCTTAACCTTTTCCTGGTCGCCGGTCTTCATGTCCCTGACGGTCACCGACGCCTCCGCGAGGTCCTTCTCGCCCACGACCACCACGGTGGGTATTCCCTTCTTGTCGGCGTACTCGAACTGTTTCCCGAGGCGACGCCCCATAAGATCGACGATGGCGGATACGCCCGCCCTTCTAAGAGACTGGGTTATCTCTATGGCCTTCAGGACCATGTCCTCGTTGACGGGGGCGACATAGACGTCCGCGCCCAAGGAAAGATCCTTGAACGCCCCCTTCTCCTCAAGGACCATGGTGACCCTATCAGGGCCGAAGGAGATACCCGTCGCGGGCGTGGGATCGCCGCCGAAGAGCTCCACTATCTCGTCGTACCTGCCGCCGCCCGCAAGGCTGCTGTACTCCTCGTACCCCTTGGCGAACACCTCGAATATAGGCCCCGTGTAGTAGTCGAGGCCCCTGGCGAGGCTGAGATCAACCTCGATGTACTCCGCGAACCCGAACGCTTCAGCATACTTGATCAGGTCCTCCAAGGCTTCACAGCCCTTGACGCCCTCGGGGTACTCCTTCAGCATCTTTTTCGCAGAGTCTATGACCTCCAACGGCTCACCCTTAAGGCCGATAAAGTCTAACAGCTTTATCGAAGCCTCCTCGTAGGGCGATATCCCTCTGAGCTCCTCGATGACCCCGTCTCTGCCTATCTTCTTGATCTTGTCCACGGCGCGGATGGCGTCCAGACTCCTCTCCGGAGGGATACCTGCCAGCTCCACTATCGACCTGAGTATCCTTCTATCGTTGAGGTATATGGTGAAGCCCTCGAAGCCCAGCCTGCTGAACGCCTCCACGGCGGCGGATATCACCTCGGCGTCCGCGATGCTGCCCTCGACACCGAACACGTCCACGTCCGCCTGCAGGAACTCCCTGAAACGCGTCTCTGTCGGTCTCTCATACCTCCAGGTTGGGCCTATTATGTAGCGTTTGAAAGGCATCTGGAGCTCGCGATGCGTCGCCACCACGCGCACCGTGCTGGCGGTGTGCTCGAAGCGCAGCGCCAGCTCCCTGTCCGACTTGTCCTTGAAGGCGTAGACCTGGTTCAGTATGTCCTCCCCGCTCTTGATACGCAGCATATCCATGTACTCGAAGGCCGGCGTGTCCAGCGGCTCGTAGCCGTAGGACTCGTAGACCTCCCGGATGATGTCCACTACCCAGTTCTTCTTCAACTGGTCCTCGGGGAGGTAATCTCTGGTTCCGCGTGGCGGCTGGAACATGGTGCTGATAAAGAAGGCACGGTATATGAAAATATTGCTACTCCGCCAGGCTGGTCTCCACCCGCTCCTCGCCGCGGCCCGGGTTCCTGCGCCTCAGCTTGACCGCCCCCACCTCACCCGTGTTCCTAACGTGAGTGCCTGCGCACAGCATCTCCACAGGCCCACAGCTCCAGTGACGCATCCCCTCGTCATCCACCTCGATAACCACGGGGTGGCCCTCGGCGAGGAAAGCGTTGGTGTCCAACTCCACCAGCTTCAACGTCCCCGGGTCCAGCCGCCCCTCGTGGACATAGTCCGCCCTGTCCTTCCTGTCATCCACGTAGGACCCCGTGCGCTTCATGTACCCGAAACGCCTCCAGAGAAAGTACTCCATGATGTGAGAAGCCGTGTGAAGCCGCATGATCCTGTAACGCCGCCCCCAGTCGATCACACCCTCCACCACGTCCCCCACGCCAAAACCCGGCTCCTCCCCCAAGACATGAACAATGTCACCGCCACCGCCAACCCTGGTGTCAACAACACGCACACCCCCCAGCGTCCCCGTGTCCCCCGCCTGACCACCCGCCTCACCGTAGAAACCCGTCCGGTCTAGCACCACGCCGCCATCACTGAACCCCACCACCGTCCCAGAGAAAACCCTCACGTAAGGATCATCGTCGTAAAGCCTCTCAGTCACCATAAAATACAATACCCCTCGAAGCAGTGAAAAAGAGATCGAAAAAAACAGATACGACCAGCCACAGGATCGAGAGACTACCCGAAGGCCCCCCGCAGGAACGGATACAGGTCCTCCACCTGCTCCTGCACCATGGTCTGGTAGTACTGATACAGTATGCTCACGGCAAGCAACGCGCCCATCCCCGACCCGAACACACCGAAGAACTCGCTGAACGCAGCCAGAACACCCACGATGATCCCCCCGATGATCGTTATGGTGGGAATGTACCTGTTGAGCAGCCTCTCCAACGGCCCCCTGCTACGCCTGAAACCGGCCACCTGCATCCCGGACTGCAGAAGCTGATCCGCCATCTGGTCCGCGCCCAACCCACCGATCTCCAGCCAGGTGATGCTGAACAACACACAGAACCCCACCACGATCAACAGATAAA
>CAZEMD010000152.1:0-5549 GCA_964513225.1 uncultured Candidatus Bathyarchaeia archaeon
CGTGGCTTATCCCCAGCTCCCGGATGAGGACCGGGGTCAATGCGCCGGCGGCGCTGCGGAGGAAGTTCTCGATGAAGTAGGTGACGCAGATGGACGCCAGCAGCACGGCGGCGTAGTACCTGCTCCTCTCCAAAGGGCATCTCGCTCTCGGAGTCCCCCGCAGCCTTAAAGTTATCGAAACCTAGCCGTGAAACATTTATCGTGCACACGCCATGGTTTAACCATGATTGGTGAATGGAAGGCCGAGATAGGCATCATCGGCGGCACAGGAGTCTACGACCCCGAGATCATCGAGGACGCCCACGAGGTCAAGGTCTACACGCCCTACGGGGCCCCCAGCAGCCTGGTCACCCTCGGAACCTACAAGGGCCGGGACATAGCGTTCATACCCCGCCACGGCGCGGGCCACCAGATACCGCCCCACAGGATCAACTACAGGGCCAACATATGGGCCATGAAGCAGCTCGGCGTCCAGAGGATCGTGGCCAGCAGCGCATGCGGCAGCCTACGCGAGGACTACGAGCCTGGGGACTTCGTCATCACGGACCAGTTCATAGACAGGACCCGTAAACGCCTCGACACCTTCTACGAGGGCGGGACGGTGGGCCACGTCTCCAGCGCGGACCCCATCTGCCCCCAGCTCCACGGCTTCTTCGTGGAGCAGGCGGAGGGCCACGGCTACCCCTTCCACCCGAAGGGTACCTACGTCTGCATCGAGGGCCCCAGGTTCAGCACCAGGGCCGAGTCCCGTCTGTTCAGGCAGTGGGGCTGCGACATAATAGGCATGACCCTGTACCCGGAGTGCGTGCTGGCCCGTGAGGCCGAGATATGCTACGTCTCCATAGCCATGGTCACCGACTACGACGTCTGGGCCGAGAAGCCGGTGAGCAGCGACGAGGTCGTGGAGACCATGAGGGTGAACAGCGAGAAGTTCAAGACGCTGGTCATGGACGCTCTGCCGCTGATCCCCGAGGAGCGGACGTGCGGCTGCGGCGAGGCGCTCTCCGAGGCTCTGCTCTAGATACCTTCTTATCGTCCCCCACCTTTTTCCACGTCTATGAGCGGTAAACGGTTCGTCTTCATGGTCCTCGAGGAGCACCCCTATGGGAGGGAGATGCTTATGCAGCTGTTGGAGGCTGGCCATGTCCCGGCGGCGTTGGTGGAGGAGGCCAGCCCCGTGGCGGACGAGGAGCGGGAGAAGTTCCTGGTGAGGATCAAGGGGCACAGGGTCGCCCCCACGTTCACAGAGCTGCTGGAGGGCAGGGACGTGCCGCGGTACAAGGTGCCCCACCACAACAGGCGGCGGTGCAGGGAGCTGCTGGAGGAGCTGAAGCCCGATCTGGGGGTGCTAGGCGGGACAAGGATCATCAGGAAGAGGGTGCTGGAGATACCGCCGGACGGTATGCTTAACAGCCATCCCGGGCTGCTGCCGGAGGTGAGGGGCTCGGCTTCTGTGGCGTGGAGCATCTACCACGACGTCCCCATAGGCAGCACCTGCCACTTCATCGACCCAGACATAGACACCGGGGACATAGTCGCTAAGAGGGTGATACCTGTCCACAGGGGCGACACCTATGAGCTCCTCTGCTGGAAGACCTTAGTGATGGCCGGCACCCTCATGACGGAGGCCGTGGGCATGTGGCGGAGAGGCGAGATTACGCGTACGCCGCAGGGCGAGAGCGAGCTGCCCACCTTCAAGGTGGCGCCGCCGGAAGTCCTCGACGTGGTTTACAGGAAGCTGGCCGAGGGCACCTACAGTCACTTCGTGGACTGACGCCGCGATCTTGGCTTTATCTTGGTAAAGAATTTTATCTGACACCTCCTCTTCTGGGAGTGATAGGCTTGAGCGACGGATGGTTTTACGGGTCCAGCGGCAGATCACGGAGCAGAGACACCTGGCTCTGGGTAGTAGTCATAGTCTTCATGGTATTGAACGTGGGGGTGCTCAGCTACTTCACGTTCTATAGGACGCCCGGCGACGGCGGCGACATCGACGCCCTGAACACGGAGCTGGACAGCCTCAGGTTCCAGCTCTCCAGCGCCCAAGCCGAGATAGACAGTCTAAAGGAAGAGATAAGGATCGGACAACTGCCCCCAGACACCGACGATATGATCCTGACCCAACTCTATAACCGCACCAGGGACAGCGTGGTCCTGATAAGCGTCCTTACTTCAACCGGACCCGGCACCGGCAGTGGATTCGTCTACGACAAGGAGGGCAGGATCATCACCAACAACCACGTGGTCGAGGACGCCATCGAAGGCAGCATTAAGGTCAACTTCTTGGATGGCACAATCGTGGAAGCAGAGGTTCTGGGGAGAGACCCATACAGCGACATGGCGGTGATACAGGTCGATCTGCCCCCTAAGTGGCTGGAGCCGGTTAAGCTGGGTACTTCGTCGGACCTGCTGGTCGGGGAGACGGTGGTCGCCATAGGGAACCCGTTCGGCCTCGCCAACACCATGACGTTGGGCATCGTGAGCGCCGTCGGTCGGCAGGCATCCGCCCCAGGCGACTACGTAATAGTGGACGTCATACAGACGGACGCCGCGATAAACCCTGGCAACAGCGGCGGCCCGCTGCTCAACCTCCGGGGCGAGGTGGTGGGGATGAACACGTGGATACTGAGTGACACGGGGCAGTTCAGCGGAATAGGTTTCGCGGTCCCCAGCGACACTGTTCAACGTGAGATCGGCAGCCTCATAGAGACGGGCACATACCAGCATCCCTGGATAGGCATAGTGGGCCGGGAGATGACGCCGGACATCGCCGAGGCGATGGGCTTCTACAGGGACACCAGGGGCACGCTGGTTATAGAGCTGACGGCGGGGGGGCCAGCCGAATCCTCGGGGCTTCGTGGCTCGGAAGATCAAGCTATCATCGAGGGAACACCCTTGGCGATAGGCGGCGACGTGATAATCGGGGCAGACAACAAGACCATGAACAGCTTCTATGATCTCATATTCTATGTGTCCAGGTACAAGAAGCCTGGAGACGTCCTCACGTTGACGGTGAAGCGGAGCAGTGGCAAAGCGGACATCGATATTATACTGGGCGTGAGGCCGAGCCCATAGCCGTACTCTGAAATTCTTAACTTTTTCCTCGCTGTAGACTATGAGGCTTCTGAAGACTCTGGCGGCGTCGGGCTACGTCTCACCCGAAAGGTTTAGATCGTCTAGTCTATGAGCCTGATTTCTGCGTCCCTTGAACGTGGAGACGGCTTCAAAGCCGGCTTGTCTCAGGTTGGCCGCGGCTTCGTCCAGGCGGTGGCCGAGTTTCGAAGGGGTGTGGGCGTCGCTGCCCACCGTGACGGTCTTAACCCCAGTCTCATAAGCCGCCCGTAGGAAGCCCGGTAGAGGGTAGAACTCCTTGAGCCCGGCCTTGGTCGAAGAGGTGTTCACCTCCAGGCCTACACCCATGTCGGCTAGCACGTGCAGCGCATCCCTGTAGACCGAGCCATACTCTTCGAAGGCGGCCGGCTCGCTCCGCACCGTTCCTAGGTGCTTTCTCCAGTAGTCGGGGTGAGCGAGGACGTCGAAGAGCCCGCTCTCCGCCGCCATCCTCCAGACAGTATAGTACTCGTCCGCGGCCTCGTGGAGCGGCCTACCCTTGAAGAAGTTGCGGGCATCCCTCTTTGACCCTATGTCTACGCCGTTCAGGTAGTGGACGCTGCCGAGGCAGTAGTCGAGGGGGTGCTCGTCGATTATGTTTTCAAGCCTCTTCTCCTCGCCGGGGAAGTAGTCCACCTCCAGTCCAGCCCGTAAGACCACGTCGGTGTCCTGCTGCGCCTCCCATATGCCTTTGAAGTACTCGTCAAGCTCGTCCATCCGGATGCTCAGATACACGTCCGGCCCCGTGACGATGAGGTGGCTGGTCAAGGCGATCTCCCTGATGCCCCGTTCCTCGGCTGCGTGGATGATGGCCGGGAGGGTTGCGTCTGGGGCGTCTCTGCTGTGGCTCTCGTGGACGTGGTAGTCGAAAGGGAAGGTGAAGCGCATATTGTTGCCTATTGTCTCCGCGTCCAAGCTAAAGAGGGTTTCACATCGGGGTGCGGGCGGCCACCAGGACGTGTTGACCCATGTCGGTGACGCCCGGGTGGTTGCAGAAACTTTTCTCCAGCTCGATCAACGCCTCGACGGCCTCGGGGCTCTCAGCTATGCGTGGCATGTTGAACTCACCTGAGGTTATGGTGTTGGTGGCCGCGATCTCGACTACGCTGCACCCCATCCCCTCGAGGAGGCCGCGTAGATAGGTGCTCGTGTACAGGGTCATGGGCGCGTGCCACTCGGGTGAGCCGGGCCTCGAGTATAGTATCTCCGGGAAAGATGAGCCGCGTTTCCACTCCACGTGGTCCTCGATGTTCTCTAGGAAGTCGGCGGCGTCCAGCGTCGATATGAGGTGAAAAGTACCGAGGAGGCTCATGCCGCTGATCACCAGAGGCGAGCCTGGTTTGGCTACTCTGATCAACTCTGATACGGCGTCTGTGTGCCGCTCTCTGACGTATGAGAGGGCGCCGCCCAGGCATAGGACCACGTCGAACGTGTGGTCGGGTATGTCCTCCATGTCGCATACGTCGAGCCTTTTAATCGTCTTGACGCTGGCCTCCACCCCGGCCTCCGTTATCTTGGTGCGCGCGATCCGTAGCTGCTCGTCCGATATGTCTCCGAGGTATACCTTGGCTCCTCTCTGGGCCAGCCATATGGTGTATCTGCCGGGGCCGCCGCCGGCGTCGAGGACGTAGTCGCCTTCTCTGAGGTACTTGGCGACGATGCTGGTCGTCGTCTTGAACTGCACGAGGCCGTGGAGGCTGCCTTCCAGCCGAGTCCACTCCTTGTCCCCATACTTGTTATAGTAGCGCCTGATGTCCTCCGGGATGTAGCTCATGTTTGGACATCTATCCATAGACTTTTGACGGTTTTGAGCAACATATATTGACCATGGGTTCAGGTATAGGGCTCTGTATCTCTGGTACCTAGCCTCGGTAACGAGGAGTCCCCTGTTTCAGAGTTAAGTTATACGTCTCCTCAATGGTTTTTAACATAAAAACAGGGGTTTCTGGCGAACGCGGATGGAGGCAGTCGCACGCGGGGTGGTCGAGCAGGCCATAGACGACGAGCTATCTGACAGGAGGCTCGAGCTCAGCCACAACACTTTCAGGCGGTTCGAGGAAATGGGGATAATCGAGTCCGCGGAGAGCGCCATGTTCGGCAAGATATACTCCGAGGCGTTCAGCTACTTCATCAACTACAAGATGCACAGCAGGGAGCCCATCAGCCTCCGGGAGATGGAGGAGTTCGAACACGTCATCGACCGCAGGGTCATGGAGATAAAGGGCAGGATAATGCACCTCACCGGGAGATAGACCCGAATACACGATTGGGGACGAGTTTAGTAGGGAGACGAGGCTAAGTTGCAGCCCGTAGTTTTATCCTAAGCATCCTATGGCTGATAGCCGATGTGTTGAGAAGCCGCCGTTAAGCGTCGAATCCTAGGGTGGAAAAGGTTAAATCTCCGGCACCTGTTGCCCTAGTCGGCGGGTGAGTGGGGC
>CAZEMD010000153.1:0-5541 GCA_964513225.1 uncultured Candidatus Bathyarchaeia archaeon
GCTTCGACGCTATGCTGGGCACGAACTTCATGGGGTCGTCGATGGGCATCTTCAGGTCCATCTCCCGCAGCATGAGCCTGTAGGTCCGCGCGATCTCCGAGTGCTCACGTGTGGACGCCGCGCTGATCTGCTTGAGGGGTCTGGGCAGCCGCTCCAGGCGGCAGGTGGCGTATATGCTCGCGGCCACGAAGGCGTCTATGCTCCGGCCCCGGATGAGATCCATCTTAAGGGCCTTCCTGTAGAGGAGCGCCGACCGTTCCTTTATGGAGCCGGGTATGTGTAGGAGCGCCGACATGCGGTCCAGCTCCGCCATGGCGATGCTCAGGTTCCGCCTCCAGGTGTCGTCGAACTTGCTCCTGTTGTCGTATCGGCGGAGCCTGTCCATCTGGCGGAGGGTCTCGCGTTTCAGGGTCTTGCCGTTGGCGTCGCGGTAGCCCGAGAGGACGGTGGATAGCCCCTTGTCGTAGAGGGTGTACGAGTAGCCCATGCCTGTGCGGCTGCGGCTGCTCCTCTCCTCGGCTGTGAAGGCCCTCCACTCCGGCCCCGTGTCCATGTGGCCCTCGTTCAGCACCAGTCCGCAGCTTCCACAGACCTCCTCACCCACCTCACTGTCGATGATTATGTTGGTGCCGCCGCATTTGGTACAGTGCTTTGTGTCCCCCACGGTCGCCGGGTTTATCTGGGCGTCACTGTACAATGGTTCTGCCTCCCAGAGTCTCCTCGTTCTTAGCCGTCGTTTCGTTCTCCACCGGCTTCGTGGTTATGAACACAGATCCGCCGCGGTCTATGTGGCACAGCAGCTGGTCGAAGTCTATGCCCCGAGTCTCGGCTATGTCGTTGATCTCGTCGTCTTGGTTGAGGTAGTAGACGACTATCTGGGTCCCCTGCCAGAGGACTGTTGGCCAGACGCTGTCGCCTGATCTGGTGAAGTATTTTCTCATGTATGTTTCTTGGTGTTTTCAGGGTCATAACGATAAGTTTGTAACATTTGTACGTACAAAGTATATGTAACGTTTGAACGTTCAACTTATAATAGAGCAGAGGATCACCAGATACATGGGTCTCGACGGCCTCCACGAGAGGCTCAACCAATACGGGTTCACCGAGGAGGAAGCGGAGACCTACGTCTTCCTCGCCGCCATTGGGCCTACCTCGGCCGGCACCGTCGCCAAGCGGTTCAACCACAACAGGATGAAAGCCTACCGCCTACTGAAAAGCCTGGAGGAAGAGGGGCGGGTCCACAGCATCGTGGGCAGGCCCGTGCGATACGTGGTCGTCCCCATAGAGGAGATAGTAGACACCCGCATCGATGAAGTCTCCAAGAGGCTCAGCGAACTAGAGGAAAGCCGGTCGAAGGTGATCGAAGAGATAGGCAGACTGGAGACCAGGGATCGTCGCGAGGAAGGGGAGCCCCGCTTCAGCATGTACCAGGGCAGGCAGAGGGTCTACGAGCTGCTGGCGTCCATGTGCGACAGGGCGGAAGAAGAGGTAAGGCTGATAACTACGCCCCAGGACCTGCTGAGGCTATCCCTATGGGGTTTTGAGGAGAGGTTCATTGATCTAACGGGGGCCGGCAAGAGCGTTTGTTTGTTGACAACGGTGAACGAGGAGAACCTACGCGAGATCGATGAGCTATCCAGCAGCATTGATGTGCGCCACATGGCCATCCCGACGCCCATCCGTTTCGCGTTGATCGACGAGGAAGAGACATTGTCGTCCGTCGCCATGGACGACTCCATGAGCATGACCACCCAGAACGATACGGGGCTCTGGACCAACTCCCAGAGCTTCGTGTCAACCATGAAGACTTTCTACGATGCTCTTTGGAGCATGGCCCCGGAGGCATCCACCATCATCAACGCGATAATCACCGGAGAGAGACCTTACGAATTCATAACCATAAGAAGCTTCGACGAGTACCGTGAAACGTTCAGGGAGATGCTTGAGAGGAGCAACGAGAGCGTAGACATGATCGTGCAGAGCATCCAAGATATCCCTGCACCAGTCCCTAGCGACGAGTCGGGTAGAATCGTGCGTGTCTTGACGAGGGTCACGGAAAGCGACAGCGCCCAGCTTTCTAACATGATGAAGAGCATTGAAGTCAAGGATCTTGGAGCAGCGACGGATCTTTCTATCCTCATCGTTGACGGGAGGGAGACTCTTCTGGCTACTTCCGGTCAGGATCTTAGGGGGCAGGCGATATGGTCGAATCTGGAATCCTATGTGGAAACCATTAGGGTCGTCTTCGAGGGCTACTGGAGGACTGGAAAGCTGGCTCAGGAGGTCTACCGTGAAGCCGCGGAGCAGCACAACTTCGACGAGGTGCTTGATCTAATGACCGAGCTCTTGATCGAGGAGGGATTATCGGTTGAGAGGGACGCGACCATAAAAGGCTCCTCGGGGGTCGAGTACTCCTTCAACATCGTCATCAGTGATCCGGAGAACCCCGCTGACCTCAGTGGCCTGAACCTCTTGATCGGTGAAGACGTCTTCAGCCAGGTCTTCGAACTGAGCACGAGCAAGGGGGACGTCAACGCCAGGGTGGTGCTGGCGTCGATGAAGCCTTTCCCAGGTGAGGTCGTCAGCCTCGGAGAGCTCTATGGAATAACCTTGATCCAGTCAGACACTGCTTTTGGGCTTGTCGAGAGACTGCTGGAAGCTCTATAGAGGGGGTCAGCCATCGATATTTTCAATGATCACTTTTATTAAGTTTCACATTAGTTTACTATGTCACCATGCTTTCAACCCAGGAAATAGACAGCTTCATACAAGGCGTCGATACAACCGACCATGTCCTCCTGTTCTACGACACCCGGGAAAGTAAAAGGAGAATACTGTACCGTTTCCTGGCTGATGGGCTCAAACAGGGTAAAGGCATCGTTTTCGTGCATACAGAGGAGACCCCCCAAGACATCCACCGGGGTTTAGCCGGGCACGGCATAGACGTGGAGCCTAACATTGCTTCTGGGAGCATTCTGACGCCAAGGTGCGACGAGTTCTATATAGTGGACGGGAAGGCTGAACCGCTGAGGATAATCAACAAGTGGCACGAGACAAGCAGCGCCTTCCAGTCCAAGGGGCTTGGTTTGAGGGCTGCAGGCGAGATGTCCTGCTTCTTCTTGGAAGACAAGGTTCGTGAGCTTCTCAGGTACGAGTACGCCCTCCACAAGGTGCTCTCCATGCCGATGGACGCCGTGTGCGCCTACAACCTGAAGACCATAGTGGAGACGGGGCACACCGAGGTCATCATGCCTCTCGTCAGGGCCCACGGCAAGGCCATGTTCACGGCGGAGGGCGGCACCATGGTGCTTGAGCCGGAGAACGTGCAAGAAACGGACATCGAGAGGCTTCTCGAGATCAAGATCTAGAGAAGCCGTTGGTTTGATATAATAAATTGGGGTAGATGCCCCTACGCGAAGGGGTACAGCTTCTTCAGTCTACCTACGGTCTCCCTTATCCTCTCGTCGGGCAACTCGTAGGGCTGCAGGCCTCCGCCGAGGTACGCCTCGTAGGCCGCCATGTCGAAGAACCCGTGGCCGCTGAAAAGCATCAGTATGGTCTTCTCCTCGCCGGTCTCCCTGCACCTGAGCGCCTCCTCCATGGTCGCCTTGACGGCGTGGGCGGTCTCCGGCGCTGGGATGAGGCCCTCGGCTCGCGTGAACTCCACGGCGGCGCCCAGCGCGTCAAGCTGGTTGTACGCCCGTGCCTCCACGAGGCCCTCCTCGACGAGCATGCTTATGGCGGGCGCCATGCCGTGGTACCTGAGGCCCCCGGCGTGTATGGGGTCGGGGATGAACTCGTGGCCCAGGGTGAACATCTTCATGAGCGGCGTGATGCGGCCCGTGTCGCCGTGGTCGTAGAGATACTCGCCCTTGCTGAGGCTGGGGCACGCGGTGCTCTCGACGGCGATGAACTCGGTTTCCTTCTCGGCCTTCCCCCTCAGCTTATCGCTGAGGTACGGGTAGACGCCGCCCGCGAAGTTGCTGCCCCCGCCGACGCAGCCTATCACCATGTCGGGGTAATCGTCCACCTTGGCGAGCTGCTTCATGGACTCCTGTCCGTTGACGGTCTGGTGCATGAGCACGCTGTTGAGCACGCTGCCGAGGCTGTACTTGGTGTCCTCGTCCTTGAGGCACTGCTCCACGGCTTCGCTTATGGCGATGCCGAGGCTGCCCGTGCAGTCGGGGTCCTCCGCGAGTATCCTCCTGCCCACCTCCGTCCGGTCTGTGGGGCTGGAGTACACCTCGCCGCCGAACAGCCTCATCATAACCTTCCGGTAAGGCTTCTGCTCGTAGCTGATGCGCACCATGTAGACCTCGATGTCGAGGCCGTACAGCATTCCGGCGAAGCTGAGGGCGCTGCCCCACTGGCCTGCTCCGGTCTCCGTGGTGAGCTTCTTGACTCCCTCACGCATGGCGTAATACGCCTGGGGTATGGCCGTGTTGGGCTTATGGCTGCCCGTGGGGCTCACCCCCTCGTACTTGTAATAGATCTTGGCGGGGGTCTTGAGCGTCTTCTCCAGCCGCCGCGCCCTGATGAGGGGCGTGGGCCTGTAGAGCCTGTAGGCTTCTCTTACTTCATCTGGGATGTCTATGGTCCGTTTCTCGGACACCTCCTGCATGAGCAGCTCCTTCGGGAATATGGGGAGCAGCGCCTCCGGCTTGACGGGCTCACGTGTGCCTGGGTCGAGCAGAGGGTAGGGGCGTGTCGGTAGATCAGGGGTTATAGAAATCCATTTCTTGGGTATTTCATCCTCCGTCAGGAGGATAGTCCTTTCCAGTCCAAGTGATACACACTTCTTCCTCCTAGCAAGGCTAGGTACCAGCCGAAGAACTGTGTGCGGATAAAAGACTTGTTAACCGAAA
The DNA here is from genome assembly GCA_964513225.1 of uncultured Candidatus Bathyarchaeia archaeon. GTDB lineage: Archaea > Thermoproteota > Bathyarchaeia > TCS64 > TCS64 > RBG-16-57-9. The sequence goes on from CAZEMD010000153.1 coordinate 4,866, forward strand.
AATGGTTAGACGGGGAACTCGTTCTCTACTTGCACTTGTTGATGCATCCAAGTTTAAGCTCTCGAACCAGATCAGCTATCTCAGGCAGGGCCTCCTTAGGGTCTTCTAGGTGTGCCTCGTAAATCTTGGTGAATACGCTGCCGGCTATGACGCCGTCGGCCCCCGAGGAGACCACAGCCTCCGCCTGCTCCCTCCTTGATATGCCGAAGCCTGCGAGGAGTGGTACATCTGTGTGTCTCCTTACTCTTTCCACCAACCTGAGAGTGGAGTCTCTGAGACTATCCCTTGCGCCTGTGACCCCCTCAACGTTCATCACATATATGAATCCCGAGGCCATCTCGGCGATCTTCCTCAGCCGCTCCTCCGTGGTGGTCGGGGCTACCAAGAGGATCACGTGGACCCCCTGCCTCTCTCCCTCTTTAATCAGCGTACCAGCCTCCTCGAAGGGTAGGTTGGGGACGATTATCCCCTGGGCCCCTGCCGCCTTGATCTCCCTGAGGAAGACATCCACGCCTGCCACGTAGGGGATGTTGTAGTAGGTGGTGACTATGAAGGGGGCGTCGAGGCCTCCTTTGCTCAGCTCCCTCATGCCTTTGATGCAGCTCGACGGCGTGGTTCCGTTCCTCAGGGCTCTCTCGCAGGCTGCCTGAAACGTGGGGCCGTCGGCCGTGGGGTC
>CAZEMD010000154.1:0-5532 GCA_964513225.1 uncultured Candidatus Bathyarchaeia archaeon
CACGCGGCTGCGATCATGCCTGTGCCTATGCTGTCAGAGGCTAGGCTTGGCTCGCCGACGACGATCGACTCCCATCTGCCGACGCTCCAGTCTGCTCCTTGCGGTGGGTTATCCACTAGTTCGGTGCTGTATAGCACCTTGTAGAGGTCGTAGCCGGGGAACTCCTTGAAGAACGTCAACGTGAACGTCGCTGGGTCGATCAGGTAGTCCTTCTCTTCATCTGGTTCGGGGATGCCTCTCTCGAGCAGCAGCGGATCTAGCGTGCCGGTCGAGTCGTAGAGGATCACTTTCTCGTCGTCGTGGCAGTAGTAGCCCCACTTGGGGTACTGCACTAGGCCGTGGTCTTCGTCGAGGCAGTCTCTCTCGTTGCCGTACTTGTCTTTGAGGTGTGACGTCAGCATTACGGGGTCTCCGTCGTAGGTGCCTTTCTGGGCCCACCGGAATGTCTCCTTATGGGCCGCGTCTTTTAGGTCCCACGGGTTGAAGATCTCGTTGAGCTGGTAGGTGACTTCCGCGTCTATCCTGTATTCGAACTCATGGTCCGGCATGTCAGGGTCTATGGCGTTGTTATAGTCGGTGAGGCCGTAGACTGAGACGCACCTGAACTGCTGTGTGCTGTTCTCGGGATGGTCGTAGTCTAGGTCGAAGTCCCACTCGGCGAACACGTAGGGCACTTTCGGCTCCTCGAGCATGCCGTACGATATCTCGTCAGCAGGAAGCTCGTTGCACTCTGCTGGGATTATCACATGCTCCTCGTGGCCCTTCATGAACCTCTTGTATACGATTACGAACTCGTCGCCCGGCACCCAGTAGTCTGGATCGATCTCGACATTGCCGGTCCACTCGAAGTGTAGCCCTGATACGAGTTTTACGTACTCTCCCTGAGCGTTCTTCTTGAACACCCAGGGTTCGTCGTTCCACTCGCAGGCTCCTCTCGGGTACTCCACTAGCTCGTCCTGAAGGTCGATTACTAGTGTGTCACCGTCGAGCCACAGGTAGTTGGGCCAAATCTCGAATGGCGGCAGGGCCGTCGGTACGTCGATGTATTTTTCCTCGGTCTCCATGGTCTCGAGCTTTCCGGGTATGTCGTCTCCGCCTAGGTGGTTGATGCTGTCCACGTTCGTGACCCATTTGCTTATGAGGTTGGGCCAGAAGGCCGCGAACCCTACGAGTGTCTCGTCCTGGTCGATCATCTGGCACACGTCAAACTCAACGGGCTCCCTCCCCTCACACGGGAAGTAGAAGGGGTGTTTCCAGTACTTTGTCTCGAAGCCGTCGTAGAACTCGGCCCAGGCCTCGTTGTTGGTCTCTGTGCCTATGTCCCACTCGCCCCTCTGGCTGAACTCTATCTGGAAGGGGCCGTCGAACTTGTTGTCGTCGCATCGCTTGACGTCCTTGATCTCCATGACGTACTTCTTCACCTTGTTGAAGACCAGTTGTGTTGTTATATTCACGAGGCATTTTCCGGTTCCGCTTGGGTCTTTGTCGTATATGGTAGTCTTGAGCAGGTAGATGGCTTTCCTCGGTCCGTCGTATATGAGGCGGATGTCGTCCGTCTCGGCGAAACCGCTCGTCCTTCTTCCGCCGTGCGTGTCTCCGGGCGCGCTGCCGTCCTTGGACTGCTGCATCTGTCTCCAGTCGCCGTCTATCCCTCCGACGCCGCTGTTGTCGGAGTACAGGGCGTAGGCCCAGAGGCTTCTTAGCTTGTTCTGCTCGGTGTAGTGTATCTCTATGACCCAGCCGTTGCTCCACTTCCATTCGGCCACGGCGGGGTTCGCGAAGACATCCACGCCGTCGTACTCTAGTCCGACGCCGCTGTCTCCGTCTATGAGTTCACCGTACTTGCTGAAGCCTATGTTTATGCTCTTCTCCTCGTATGGGTATAGCACAAACGAGTCGGAGTCTAGGACTCCTTCGTCGTTCATGTATTCCTCGTTTCCCGGGATGGTGGGCGGTGTAATTGCGAACGCTATTGTTACTGAGGATGTTATCAGAATCAGTATCGCTAGTATGGTAGCTATTTTTTTATCAACATCTAGTTTTGATGTTGCTTTCATTGCGTTTCCCAACAGATATCATTTTTTAAGTTTAATAAACAATAATGTAACAATTCTTGCTTGGTTGGGGGACAACTACTATAATAGAGGGACGTACCCTGCAGCTTCTTTTAACATATTTTAGATAAAAAACCCTCTAGGGTGTCAACGTGTTTTTCCCAAGTAAATTTTTTCATTGAATACTCGTGCGCTTTCTCTCCCATCTCGTCGCGTAGGGCGGGGTCCTCCAACAGTTTTCTATGGTACATGGCCAGTTCTTTGACGCTGTATGGGGCTGCGCGGAAACCGGTTTCTCCGTGGATGACGGTCTCTCTTGGGCCCGCGTTGTCCCAGACGACTGAGGGTACGCCGCACGCGGCTGCCTCTATGGGGCCGAGCCCGAAGTCCTCCTCTGGCGACGTGAAGGTGTAGATGTGCGCGTTCTGGTAGAGCTTCACCATTTCACGGGTGGGGAGGTTGCCTGTGAAAACGACGTTCCCTGTCAGGCCGTAGCGTTCAGCTACCTTCATCAAGTATCTCGTGTGCTTGGTGAAGCCCCCCGTGATGTAGCACTTGAGGCTGGGGCTGGTTTTCACCAGCTCTCTCATGCAGAGGATCAGGTAGTCGAGGCGTTTCTGTGGGTAATGCCTGTTTGTGCTGAGCAGGTAGGCTGGCCCGGTTCTTTCGTCGGTTTTTCTGAATTTTGCTGCGTCTACGCCCGGGTAGCATACGTGGGGGGCTACCCCGTAGTAGCGGGTGATCTTGTTTTTTATCCATTCCGAGTTCGTGAGGACCGTGTCGGAGTTTTTCACGCTGTGCGCGTCGAGTCTCTTCACAATGAGGTTTCCTCGGTGCAGGGCTTCGAGGGTCAGCAGGCTGCTGTCTGTCGTCCACCCCGACTTCTTGTCTATGTCTCTGGGGGAGAAGAACCTGTTCACCTGGTGGAGGTACGATATGACGGGGGTTCCGTATTTTTTCTTGACGTTTACGGCCATCCATGCGCTTGGCTGGCCGTGGGCCACTATGGCGTCGAAGCCGCTCAGCCTCTTCTTTGGGACCAGTATGCTGGAGTATATCATTCCCATGGCGTTCCGAAGCGGCATGCTAGGTGGCAGGAGGCCGCTGGTCTCGGTGAGCCTCACCTCTTTTCTGAGTTCAGGGAAGCATTCGTCCTCCACTATTGGCGCGAATACCTCGACTTCGTGTCCCCTATTCCCGAGTTCGATGGCCTGGTTGAGTACCGTGCGTTCTCCTCCGCCGTTGTAGAAGAACCCCATGTGGATTATCGCTATCCTTAACGCCGTTCCCCGGGGTGTGATGGGGCTATATTCTGTAGAACGTTCTGTCCCTTTATGCGGCCTGTATCTGTATCAGTTTAAAGGGGTGTAACTTTAACATTCAACTCCCTGATACTGTATTCTTAATTCCTTTACCCCTCCAACGATACTCGGGCTGTCCTCATGGATGGAAAGGTTTCAGTCATCACCCCAGTGTATAATGAAATCAAGACTCTGAAAATAAACATAAGAAGAATTCAGAAAGCCCTCAGAAACATCCCCCACGAGATAATAATAGTCGACGACAACAGCCCGGATGGGAGTGGCGTCGTCGCCGACTCTCTGGCGGAAGCCTACCCCGACATCAAGGTGCTTCACAGGGGCTCGAAGAGGGGGCTTGGCACCGCCTACAAGGAGGGCTATGGTCTATGCTCGGGCGACTACATAGTGTCCATGGACAGCGACCTCAGCCATGACCCTCGTTATCTCCCGGAGATGGTTAAGGCAGCCGAGGAGGCGGACCTGGTCATCGGGAGCAGGCTCATCGACGGGGGGCGCATCGAGGGCAGATCCTTCTGGCGGGATTCCTTGAGTGTCGTCACTAACGGCGTCATCCGGCTCGTCACCGGTAAAGAGATATTTGACTGGACGAGCGGGCTCAGGGTGTACCGGAGGGCGCTCTGGGAGGACATCATGCCCGACGTCCACTGTGACAAGTGGGACTTCCAGTTCGAGAGCCTCTACAAGACGGTGAAGAGGGGGCACCGAGTCCGCGAGGTGCCAATCACGTTTTACGAGAGGGCAGACGGTGAAAGCAAGTTCAGTCTCCGTGAGGGACTCGTGTTTCTCGGGTCCTTCATCAGGATAGTGTTTAAACTGAAATAATGATGGGATAAATGCTTGGGGGTCTAGACTCCTTCTTCGAGAAGCTCGATTATGTATAACAATGCGTTGGACATGATCGCGTTTTCCCAGTTCTCTGTTTCGGAGACCATCTGTAAACCCAGCTTGATGGCCTCTACCCCGCTCTCCGGCGGTGAGACGGGGTCTACTATGATGTAGTTTTGGGCTATGAAGCTGACTTTGGCCTGTACCATCATCCCAGGCTCGAGTTCGTTGAATAGGACGTTTTCTCTGTTGAATAATATGACTCTGCCGTCTTTCATACGGCTGATAATGCTATCTCCTTTTCCTTTTAGTACTAATACGGTTAATTCGTCTCCCAGACTTACCTCTGGTCCTGAATCTAGGTTATACAATTCCAAATCCATTAAAAATACTCCCCCCGTTATATATTTAATATGGTTATTTCTTCATTTTTCGGCTTTTTTCACCCTTTTCGCACTCATCTCTGGTCCGCTAAACCGGTTATCTAGATCAAACCTCTATATCTCTAGCGATATTCTTATATCTCTCCGGCGCGGTTTCACACACGACTAACCGTCGGCGATTCCATGTCAAAAGTATCAGGAAAGGTACCCAGGGGGTTCACGAGGTTCTACGTTCTGCACCTTCTCACGGAGCGATCCATGACCGGCAAGGAGATCATAGAGGAGGCCGAGGAGCAGAGCAAGGGCGACTGGACACCGTCTCCGGGCTTGATTTACCCGCTCCTCGGCAGGCTGGTGAGGGATGGCCTTATAGCCGAGACGGATGAGGGAGGGTTCACCCTCACGGGGAAGGGGGAGGAGGCCCTTCAACAGTACACTAACCTTCAGAGGCAGCTTGAGCGTCAGCTTGACCTGGTGAACGATCTAGGCATGTCCGTCTACTCCCGGGGGAGGTTCGTGGCGGATGAGGCTGTGAAACGGATAAGCGACGTGACCTCCTCGATGTGGGACCGTGTCACCAATAGATCGGGGCAGGCTCAACAGAGCTTCGAGGAGAAGTACGAGGAGTTCCTCCGTAACGAGCTTGAGAAGATCGAGCAGAGGAAGAACGATAGAGATCGGTTAGATCAAGAACCGCCTGAGTAGCGTCCGGTCGCGTTGAAACCCTTTACGGGCCCCTTTTTCTGAGACCCGGTTTGTAGCGACAGGGTGCTCATGCGCCTCTCACCGGTTTTTATACCTTTTGAGTGCAAAAGCATAATGTTTTTATTATTACGCTGAGGAAAGGGTGGTGCGAGTAATCGCGTCCCGTCGTTCAGTCGGCGGCTACGATATGACTGAGGCTTTGGCCTCTGGATGAAGTATCGACCTCCAGAGACGGGAACATGT
>CAZEMD010000155.1:0-3785 GCA_964513225.1 uncultured Candidatus Bathyarchaeia archaeon
TCCAATTTATCGCCGAGCACTGGCGCCAGACGTTCGCGTAGCTCAGACTCATCAAGCCGGCGTCGCCGGGGATCTCCAGCCATGAAGGTTGCGTTTTCATCACGGTTGCATCCGACAATAAGTGGTACTTCGGCCGCGGTTGGTGCGGCGACAGGTTCGAAGGGGTGACTGGGAAGGTAGTTACCATCCACAACCGGAGCCAGTTGCATGGCGACTCCACCGGGTGCACCCATACCGAGGCTGGACCTTTGTGGCATTATCGAGTTTACGGCATCCAGAAGCTGTTGCGCCGGTACTTTCTGGAGCTTTTCGATTTCACTTGGCTTGATATTCAGCTGAGCCAACACACGTTCAGCCAGGTCTGTCGCAGCCTTGGGCTCTACAGCCCACGTACCCATAGAGCCACTCTGGATGACAGCACGGTGGAAAAGGCCTTTTGCCGAAGGTAGAGCTAGCATGGTGCAGACCTTGGCACCTCCACCGGACTCACCAAATATCATAACCCGGCCGGGGTCGCCGCCGAACGTTTCAATATTTGCCCGTACCCATTCAAGCGCCAATACCATGTCTAGCGAGCCAACCAAACCGGAAACTGCATACTCACTACCAACAAGCTCACCAAGGTATAAGTGACCAAAGACGTTTAGTCGGTGGTTAATTGTTACTACTACTGCGTTGCCACGCTTGGCGAGGTTGGCACCGTTATACATAGTCTCCGAGCCTGCACCAGCCGTGAATCCACGCCCATGTAACCATACTAGGACGGGGCGTTTTCCGCCATCATTAACACCGGGCGTCCATACGTTCAGTACCAGGCAGTTTTCGCTTTGGGGCAGGAGCCTGGTATGTCCTTCTGCACGGGCAAGGGCATAAGGTCGTGATTCATCAACCAGTGACCCTGACTGCGGACTGATTGGTCCATAAGCACCGGCATAACGTACACCCGCCCACGGTTCGACCGGTAGTGGCGGCAGGAAACGACGCTTACCACCGGTCGGAGCGCCGTATGGGACACCTTTAAATGCGTAGACGTCGCGTTCTATTATACCCGCGATGTTGCCTGCAGTTGTTTCTATAATTGTCACTTCCATTCTCTGTCCTTTCCATCTGTATATTATAGTGCTTGACCAGTGTTATGCCGTGAATTCATCTGATTCTACTCCGTTCATATTTATTAATCAAAATCCTAACATCAAGCTTGAGAGAGTCGAACTCTCCCTGAAACAACGCTGGGTTTCCTTGGTGATATGAGCTTGTCATAAATAGTTTAAATAAATTGAAGTTGACAATGCCGCACGAAAAATAGAAGTTTAAGTTTCGAATGAACCTTCGACTAAAGACCTTATTATATAGAGATTTAACAAAATACTAAAAAGTAAAATTATGGATTTTTGCTAAATGATCTGGCTGGTAAATACTAGCATGTTTTCAAACCAGAGTTAATCTCGGCCACAAAAACACTATTAGGGCAATTCCCAATCCCAATGTCCACAAATTAATGAATAATTCAAATTTCATTTGACCTGAGGTACCTATAAGACGATAGAGGTTGTTCTGGATGTTGAAGGTCACATCCATCAGTCCAAGAAATATCAGGGAACTGGAAGCAATAAGTGTAAAAAATGCGCCAAATGTTTGTCCTACTAAGAGTCCAATAGCACCTACAAGGGCACATATAGCAACCCATAAATCAGCTGCGGTAAAGGCTTTCTGGAATCTTATATACCAGTCTTCATTTATGGCTTGTACTCCTCCTTTGATGTAGAAATCAATCCAGTAATAGATTAGGCCGATTGCTGTCCCAATCAATAATACAGAAACAGTTATGATCATTTTCAACCTCCGATTTGTCTCTCCTATGCTGTGATGTGACTTTAGCGTTTGCACGTGGTTCTGTCAATTCTAGTGGACAGACGACTACTCACAAACAGTGCTGCTGGAGTGTCGGGAGGGCGAAAGGTTGAAAAAAGGCGAAGTAACAAAATGAGTTTTTGTTGGCTCCGTAAAACGCGGTGGCTACTTATGGCGCTCCTTCATGCGTTATACAGCATCCTTTATGGTGGAGGATGATAGCAGAATATCTATGTCACAATACACGTGGCGAGCTCGCATTGTGGGATCCCCTGTCGGGATATCCTTTGGTAAACGCACGGGCTCCGATAGGTGCCAAATGGTGTGAGGTTGGCTGGGCCAAGAGCCTTTGACCTTCTTGAGTTGTGGAAGGCAGTCAATCGGTTTTGTCTCATGCTCGACTCTTTCAACACGCTGTATATGCCCAACTTTGCCCTCTGCACGGAAAGCAACATAAAGGGGCTTCTGGTTGGTATAACGGCCTTTCTTAGTTCGATAATAGATTCTGCCCTTCATATGAGTATCATAAAAGCTCCAGCCCCTATTCCATAATGGCCTGGTTTGAGCAGGTATGATCCAACCTTCCTCTGTGTAAGTCTTCATACGAAACTCTCCTTCTAGGAAACTAAAAAATGCCCCCACTTTTTCTGGACTTGATTGGTAGTGTAGAATGGGATTACTGACAAGGGTAGTTGAGGCTGGCAAATTGCTCTACGAGATTAAAGTTCAACTGCAGGAAATTGAGCTGCCGATCTGGTGTATAATCTAGCTACCAGGGATATATTATTAGTGACCAGAGCTATGGGTTATCCTAATCCCTCATCGCTAGTTGAAATGGGCAATTCCGGTTGGTGTGGTTTGGTAAAAACTAAAACCGGCGACAGCAAATTAGGTAAGCTTCGGGGGTGACAAAAAATGGATTTCGCATTCACTAAGGAGCAGCAAAAGTTCAGAGAAGAGGTTCGTAGTTTCTGCGAGGCGGAGCCATATGGTGAGTTGGATACAAGGGTAGCCCTTGACTTCTCGCCTGAGTTCTATCGCAAGGTAGCGGCTAAGGGGTGGCTAGGTTTAGCCTTTCCCAAGGAGTATGGGGGCCAGAATTATGGTAAGATAGAGGAGACAATCTTCCATGAAGAGATTGCATCTCACCGGGCACCAATGGCTCTAGACGCATATGGTACAACTGTTGTCCTCGGTGGAGCCGTCCTCTTAAAACGTGGCAGCGAAGAACAGAAGAGATATTATTTGCCGCGAATCGCTAAAGGCGAAATATGGATTGGTCAGGGTTTTACCGAAGCTGATGCTGGGAGCGACCTCCTGATGCTCAAAACCTGCGCTGTTCGTGAAGGCGACCACTATATCATTAACGGTGCAAAGACGTTTCAGAGCTGGGCTCACCGGTCGCTATACCTCAGCCAATATAGCATGAGCCAGCATGTCTTATTACTAGTCCGGACTGACCAAAGTGCCCCTCCAGATAAATCTTTGAGCCTCTTCACTTTTGATGTAACGACACCTTTGCCTGGAATGTCCGTACGCCCGTTTGTAACTATGGATGGTAGAACAACAAACGAAGTCTTTTTTGATAACGTGAGGATACCAGTGGAGAGCCTAATAGGAGAAGAAAATCAGGCCTGGGATTATGTTGTCGAAAGTGGTGCCTTTTATTGGGAAAGACGTCCAGGCGGTTACATTGGATTGATGGGGGGACTTCTAAAGGAGCTCATTCAATATGTTAAGGAAACACAGCTTGATGGGCAACTGCTGTGCCGGAATGCTTTGATTCGACATAAGCTTGCGGAATTAGCCATCCGAATTGAAGGATTGCGGTTGTATACCTACCGCTTTGCCTGGACGATTGATAACGGGCTTGATTTTACTGGTCCAGGTGCTCTAATGAAGTTTCATACCGACCGGCTACTAACCTATTTCGT
>CAZEMD010000155.1:3885-5471 GCA_964513225.1 uncultured Candidatus Bathyarchaeia archaeon
TAACTCAATCGCAAAAGATGCTAAGCAAGACAGCCCGTGATTTTTTAGAAAGAGAATGCCCTAAGACGCTAGTCAGAGAAATGGAGACAGACGATAAAGGATACTCACCTCAACTCGAGCGTAAGATGGCTGATTTAGGTTGGTTTGGACTGGTTTTCCCGGAAAAGTATGGGGGTAGTGGGGGAGACTTTACCGACCTGCTGGTTCTTCTTGAGGAGATGGGTCGGGCTTTGCTGCCGAGCATATTCTTCCCGACGGTAGTTCTCGGGGGCTTACCTGTCCTTGAAATTGGGAGCGAAGAGCAAAAACAACGTTTCTTACCTAAAATAGCCGAAGGCAAGACGAATTTTACTCTGGCGTTAACCGAGCCTGATTCTGGGTATAGTGCTGATTCAATTAGGGTAAATGCCGTTGCTGATAAAGATGGGTACGTTATCAACGGGGTTAAATTATTTGTTCCTTATGCTCACGTAGCTGACTTTATTATGTGTGTCGCCAGGACAAGGGAGAAGCAAGTGTCCCATGAGGGCATCAGCCTTTTCATTATAGATAGTAAGAGCTCAGGCATAACCTGTAATGCATTGGAGACCATTGCTATGGATAAGCAGTCTGAGGTAGTATTTAGCAATGTGAGAGTAACAGGAGAGAACATGCTCGGTGAATTACATAATGGCTGGGCTTATGTAGAGGAGCTATTGCAGAAAGCAACGATAGCCCTGTGCGCCGAGATGATCGGCGGTGCTCAGAAGGTTCTAGAAATGACGGTTGATTATGCCAAACAGAGGGTTCAATTTGCTCGACCCATCGGTAGCCTTCAGATAATTCAAAGCCATTGCGTCGACATGCTAACCTTGTTGGAGGATTCAAGGCTGCTTACCTATGAAGCAGGGTGGATGCTTAGCCAAGGGCTTGCTTGCGCTAAGGAAGTTTCTATGGCTAAGGCTCGGGCTAGTGAGGCTTATCAGACTATTACCGCCCTGGGGCACGAAGTCCACGGTGGGGTTGGCTTTGCCATTGAACATGACATGAACCTTTACTTCAGACGGGCTAAGTCTGCTGAAACCATGTTTGGCGATGCCGATTTTCACCGAGAAAAGGTAGCAGAGGAGTTGGGACTCTAAATTTAGGAGGTGCCTAAATGATTGAAACAAAAAGTTTGGGGTTGGAGGAAGCTCGAAGAATTGTTGACGCAATGCTGGAGTATTCTTCGGTGACGAAGCCAGGACGACCAATGTCACACGCCGTGGTTGACAGCGCCGGCATCCTCATTTGCTTCGCCAGAATGGATGGAGCCAGCGCCATAACTCGGCGTATGGCTGAGAACAAAGCCTATACTGCAATAATGTGGAAAAGGGATACTAGAGAAGTAGCGGAGCTTCTTAAAGACAGGGAGCGAGATATCGTTTTCTTTGGTGAGCCTGATAGACAGGCAGCAGTTCCGGGTGGAGTCCCTATAAAGTCAAGTGATGGCTCTATAGCTGGTGCAGTCGGCTCCAGCGGTCGCCTTGCTGACGAAGACGAAGAGGTAGCACTGGTCGGAGCTAGCACTGTGCATATTTGAACTCTTAAATCTAATATAGCAATTA
>CAZEMD010000156.1:0-5335 GCA_964513225.1 uncultured Candidatus Bathyarchaeia archaeon
CACGAGGCCATGAGGGGCGGCGTCGCCCACTGGTGCGTCATGAAGAACAGCCACATCGAGAACTACCAGATCATGGCGCCGAGCACCTGGAACTCAGGCCCCAAGCTGGGCGACGACCTCGGGCCCTATGAGGCCGCCATCGTCGGCAGCCCCATATCAGAGACGGGGGAGCTGACCGGCGTGGACGTGGTTAGGACCATCAGGAGCTTCGACCCGTGCCTCGCATGCTCCATCCAGGTGTTCAACGGGGACGAGAAGATCGTCCACCTGCTGGACGTCTAAAACTTTTACACCTTTTTTATATTTCATTCCTTGAGGAAGTCTTCCACGGTAGATATGGCCATATCCGCCGCCGTGTCGAGGGCGTCCTCAACCTCTGGCGAGAGCTCCAGGGTAGGGCTCAGAGCCTTGGGCTTGCACCCTATCAGGACCACCCTGGGTGGCAGCACGCCTATGGCCTTGGCGAACTTGAGAAGACCCTCCAAGCCCACCTCGTGCAAAGTGAACCTTGAAAGCTTGGCGATGTCCCCCACATCCTCCTCGACCACGAGTTCGGATTTCTGGAGCCGCCCCGGCTCTCCCTCGATGTCCGCGGAGTCCAGGAAAACGACTAGGTCGTACCCGCTGAGATCGGTGGCGATGGTGACCCCGGCTGTTCCGATGTCTCTAGCCTCCACGTTCCCAGGAAGAGGAGCGGAGGACAGAAGGTCTATCACCCTCGGGCCGAAACCGTCGTCGCCCATCAACCTGTTCCCCACCCCCGCGACGAGGACCTTCTTGGCCGACGAGTCCTTCGAACCCTTCATCTAGTCTTCAATAAGCCCCGTCGATTTAGAGATTTCGTGAATCCTTTGAAAGCAGCTTCTTCTCCCTCTTTTTCGTGTCGTATGCGAAGACGTTTTTTAGAATAAGAGCATTTTTGGGGATGGTTATGACCAAATAGTCCCTGTTTTTAGCAATATGGTATATGCGAGACCATATTATTTGATGAAAAATAATCTAGGAAAATAAAATAAAAAACAGACATTACCAAACGCAGTTAGAAAATAAATACAGTAAAAACCTATAAGAAAATTATTTATGTCCAGATTGACTGAAATGGCTTCATGGTCGCGACCACATATATTCATAATTTAAGTCTCCTGGGGGATGCGTCTTGTTAACGATAAGCGGGGCCCAGTCTTTCTGGATATTCGCCGGCATCGAGCTCGGGTTTCTGAGCGTAGCGATCCTCGCCGCTAGGCTCATCGGCGCAAAGAAGCCGAACGAGACAAAGACCACGATCTACGAGTGCGGACAGAAGCCTTACGGGGAGGCTCGCTCGTTCAGGCTCCTGGGCATCACGCGGTACTTCGGGTACGCTGTAGCCTTCTTTGCCTTGGACGCCTTCGCTTGGATAATACTCACCTCCGCCATCTCGATCAGCTTCACGCTTGAAACGGTGAGCATACTCCTAGTATACAGCCTCATCATCGCACTAGGATTAGCGTACTTCCTAGTCGAGAGGAAGAACCTGGTGAGATAATGACCGAAGAGAAGAACATTGAGAGAGTCTTCGATAACGTCCCAGGCAGCGGAGCCGCTTACAGCCTCATCGACTTCATAGCCGGCTGGGCGCGCAAGTACAGCATATGGCCCATACACTTCGTAACCGGGTGCTGCAGCCCCGAGTTCATGCAGGTCTCGGGCAGCCGCTTCGACATGGAGCGCCTGGGCATACTTCCCTTCGCCAGCGTACGGCAGTGCGACTGCATCATGGTTGTGGGCGTCGTCTCGCGGAAGATGGCGTTGAGGGTCAAGTACCTCTACGACCAGATGGGGGAGCCAAAGTACGTCGTCGCCGTGGGCGCGTGCCCCACTGGTAAAGGCCCGTTCTACGACTCGTACGCCGTCGTCGCGGTGGACGAGTATGTGCCCGTGGACATCTACATACCCGGGTGCCCGCCGCGCCCCGAGGCCATCATACACGGTATGATGCTGCTTCAGGAGAAGATAAAGAAGGAGAGGAGAATAGGTGTCAAAGATTAGCGCCGCAGACTTCGTCAAGGCTTTCCAGGAGGCCCACCCTGACGCGGTTAAATCCATGGAGTCAACGAGTCCCAAGAGAGCCGACCTCGTGGTCGAATACGATGATTTCATCGACGCCGCCGAGTCGCTTAGAGACGACTTCGGGTTCACCATGCCGGTCTCGGGGGGAGCCGTAGACTACCCTGACGACGACAGGATACAGATGATCTACTACCTGATGCACCCTGAGGCCAGGTTCATGCTTACTTACAGAGTAGATTTAGACCGGGGCGACCCGAGGCTTCCCAGCCTCACCCAAGTGTGGGAGGCCATGAGCTTCCACGAGAGGGAGGCAAACGAGATGTTCGGCATAGAGTTCGAGGGCCACCCCAACATGATACCGCTGCTGCTTCCCCCCGACTGGAAGGGGGGCCACCCGCTCCTCAAGGACTTCAAGGGGGAAGGCCAGCAATGAAGGAGCCCATGATAGAGCCCGACGTGATGAGGATAAGCTGGGGCCCCCAGCACCCCATGAGCGGCCAGACCAGAATACTCCTAGACGTGGACGGGGAGAAGGTCCACAGGATAATCGCGGACCTCGGGTTCACCCACAGGGGCATCGAGAAGATCCTCGAGAACCGCAGCTTCTTCAGCGGCATAATCCCCGTGGACCGCATGGCCATGGTGGACACCGCGAACATGAGCATAGGCTACGTAACCGCCATAGAGAAGGCCGCGGATATGGAGGTGCCTGAGAGGGCCAAGTGGATAAGGACCTTGATCTGCGAGATGAGCAGGATCAACAGCCACCTCTACGCCTTCGGGCTCCAAGCCGAGTCCACTGGGTACTTCCCCGCGGTGTTCCTCTGGACCACCGTTGACCGCGAGGTGCTTCTGGACCTCTTCGAGGAGCTAACCGGGGCCAGGTGGAGCTTCAACCACTTCTTCCCCGGCGGGGTGCACCACGACTTCCCCGACGGGTTCGCGGACAAGGTTCTGAAGGGGGTGAAGTACCTGCGGGACCGGTTCAAGGACTACTGGGACGCCATGGTTGAGAACCCCCTCTTCGAGAACAGGTGCGACGGCGTCGCCATCCTGAAGCCCAGCGACGCCCTGAGGCTCGGGGCCACGGGCCCCACGTTGAGGGGCTCGGGTATCGACATAGACATGCGGCGCGATGAGCCCTACAACGTCTACGATGAGCTGGAGTGGCAGGTAATCACAGAGGACGCGTGCGACGTCATGGCACGCACTAAGGTGAGGTTCCACGAGATCGGGCAGGCGCTCGATATAATGGAGCAGGTCGCCCTGAAGATCCCTGAAGGCCCGGTGAAGGGCAGGGTAAACGCCTTCATGAGGGTGCCTGAGGGCGAGTGCATAAGCAGGGTCGAGGCGGGGAGAGGGGAGCTGGGTTTCCACCTCTTCACAGACGGCACAGGCAACCCGTACCGCGTCAAGATCAACTCGCCGACTCTAAGGAACATGTACGTCTTCGAGAGGCTGGCCGAGCTCAACGAGGTCTACATAGCGGATATCCCGGTCATCATCAACTCGATAGACCCGTGGTACCTGGACTCGGATAGGTGAATGGAGGAAGATTGAATGAACACAAATAGTGTAGCCGCCGGAGCCATGGCGAGCATGGTTCAGGCGGATCAGTTTAGCTTACTGAACATACCGTCGATGATAACCGAGTTCCTTGCCCTGAATTCAAAGCCGTTGCTGCAGGTGCTTCTGCTGCCGGGCCTCGCCTTCATACTGGGTTTCGCCATATTCGCGGTCTGGTTTGAACGAAAGTTCCTCGCCAGGGCCATGCTGAGGGTGGGGCCGTACTACTGCGGAGGCAGGGCGGGGGTCCTGCAGGTTTTCGCAGACTTCCTGAAGCTGTTCATGAAGGAGATAATAATCCCGGTCTCCATAGACTGGCCCTTCTTCGTGGCGATGCCCGTCATCCTTTCAACGGTTCCCTCGCTGGCGCTGCTGCTGATCCCCTTCGACTCGAACTGGGTCCTCTGGGACGCGGGCGGCCTCAGCCTGCCCATATTCCTGGCGATAATGGGGATATCGCCCCTGATACCCATATTCTCGGGGTGGGCCAGCAACAACAAGTACAGCTTCATAGGGGCCTGGAGGGTCGCCTACATGTACATCTCAGGCGAGATACCGCTGGTCATCTGCGCCGCCGCGGTGGCCATAATGGCGGGAAGCATGGACCTGCTGGAGATAGTTGAGGCTCAGCAGAGCATGTGGTTCGCCGTCCCCCAGTTCATAGGGTTCCTACTGTTCTTCCTCGGCATATTCATAGAGTCCGAGAGAACCCCGTTCGACATACCCGTGGCCGAGGTGGAGCTGGTGTTCGGGTGGAGGACCGAGTACAGCGGCGTCCTCTTCGGTTTCACGATGATGGCCGAGTACGTGCTGTTCCAGGCGTGGACGCTGATGTTCATCACCCTCTACCTTGGTGGCTTCAACGGGCCGGTGCTCATGGGCATGCCCATGGCCAGCCACATCTTCTGGCTACTCGCAAAGTTCTTCGCGCTGGTGGTTTTCATTATACTGCTGAGGTGCGTGTTCCCCCGGCTCAGGATGGACCAGATGATTACTCTGGGCTGGAAGTACATGACGCCCCTCGCGCTGTTGAACCTGTTGATTGTTGTGGTGATGAAGCTGATGGGGGTTGCGTGATGAGCTGGCTGAGAAAACTGTTCAAGCCTCTTAGGATCGTCGCCCCATACGTGCTGAGGAACAGCCAGACCGTGGCCTACCCGACCGAGCGACTGATGTTCGCCGAGAGGTACAGGGGCCGCCACGTGTTCCACATAGACAAGTGCATAAGCTGCGGCATATGCGCCAGGGTCTGCCCGGACGCATCAATAACGCTGGTGGAGGTAGAAGGCAGGGAAAAGAAGTACCCCCAGATAGACTACAACACGTGCTGCCTATGCGGGTACTGCGTGAACCAGTGCCCGAAACAGGCGCTGGAGTTCACCGACATAGTCGAGTTCGCGACGGATGACCGCAGCGAGCTGGTGTACTCCCCCGAACAACTCATGGAGGTCCCGGACGTCAAGGACATCCTACCCATGATGAAGAGGAGGACGGAGGCGTATCTAACGGACAAGGAGATGAAGTACAGGAAGGTGAAGGACGTATGATAGCGTTGATAATAGTCTTAGCGGTCGTAGTGGCCACGGCTTTCTTGGCCGTGGCCAGCAGGAACATAGTCTACGGAGTCGTCTTCCTGCTCTGCTCCAACGTGGCCCTGGGCATCGCGTACTACATGATGAACGCGCCCACGGCCGCGCTCTTCCAGTTCGCCATATTCTCA
>CAZEMD010000157.1:0-5274 GCA_964513225.1 uncultured Candidatus Bathyarchaeia archaeon
GGGCATGTTGAACACCACGTAGTTGAACCCCATCTCCGAGAGCTCCCGGCACATCCCTACAACCTCGCCTGTGGTCAACGCCTCCGGCGAGAACTCCACCGGGCTGAGAACCGACTTATCGATCTCTTCATAGTCCCGCCCCACACTCTCGCAGTGCCTCCTCAGCACGTCCAGCTTGTGCCCCAGCCTCTCTTTCCGCGTCCTGTAGTTCACGTATGAGCGATCGGAGTAGCCTCCTAGCTTGGGATGGGCTCCGAGGTGGAGGTTGCATGCGTCGCCGTACTTCGCGACGTAGCGGAGGGTCTTCCTCTCCCCCGAGCCGCCTATCATTATGTAGGGGTGGGGCCTGCTTACGGGCTGGGGGCTGCAGATGGGCTCCTCCAAGCGGTAATACTTCCCCTCGAACGATGTTCTGTCGTCGCTCCACATGTAGTGGGCTATCTTCAGGGTTTCCTCGAAGCGCCCCATCCTCTCCTTGACTGAGTGCGGGAAGGGGACGCCCATCCCCCTGCTCTCCAGCTCATACCACCCTGCCCCTATCCCGAGCATCCCTCTCCCACCCGACAACACGTCGAGCGTCGTCACCGTCTTGACGAGGACGCCGGGTTGCCTGTAGAACGAGCCGGTAACCATCGTGCCGAGCTTGACGTTTCTAGTCTCAGCCGCCATAAACGATAGGTTCGTGTAACTCTCATGCATGGGGGAGTCCTCCGATCCGTGGCCGATCCCAATCTGGTAGAAGTGGTCCATGCACCACAGGCTGGAGAACCCTGCCCTGTCGGCTGTCTTAGCCACCTCTGATAGAACCTGGCCCGTGTTGTCCGGCGTACCAAGCCAGTCAAACCTCACTATCTGGAGACCCAGCTTCATATACCTTTCACCGCTTCGCGGCCAGTTGCCCGCACCCTGTTCATGAGTGCCTCGTTTCGGTTTACGGAGCCGGGCCCAGATGTCCCGGGCGCCTGAATGGTACGGATATGCCTCATCCCTAGATACGGTATGATGGATTCAAGCATCTCCACGGTCTGCCTTGCATAGATGGCGCCACCGCCTGAGGGGACCACCAGCACGATCCCCTTCCCCCGGAACGTGGCTCTGTCTACGCCGTACCAGCGGTCGATGAACGCCTTCATCTGAGCGGTTGGGCCCCACCAGTATACAGGCGTCCCAAGAACCCAGACACGGCTCGCCTTCATATTTTCAAGCAACGCCGCCATGTCGTCCTCGATGACGCAGCGGCCCAGGCGGCTGCAAGCGTCGCATGCCCTGCAGGGCTGGACGTTCATCTCGCTTAGGACTGCCTTCTCTGTGTGGCCACCCTCCTCCTCGGCTCCTCTCAGCACCTCGTCTACGAGGGTCTCGGTGTTGCCTCCTCTACGGGGGCTGCCCACTACCCCGAGGACGCGGGCTTCAGTTCCAATCATCATGATATCCTCACAAATCCCCAACCTGGGGGATGACCTCCTCGCCAATCATCTTCAGAGGCTCGATCTCGTGGACGTTCGGCATGTTGAAGATGACATGTTGGAAGCCGATTTCTGCCAACTCTTGGCATATTTCGACGACTTCGTTAGTACTCATAGCATCTGGAGCAAGCTTGATGTAGGTTGCCACTGTTTTCTCGATATCATCATATGGTCGTCCCAAGTCCCTACAGTGTTTCCTCAGGACCTGAAGTTTGTGGCGGAGCTCGTTGAAACCTTCCTCACGGCTTTGCCTGAGGACGCCGGCGTCTAACGTCGTGCCCATGACGAGGTTGCAGGCGTCACCGTACCGGGCCACAAATCGCAGCGTCTTCTTCTCTCCGCCACCACCGATGAGGATCGGGGGGTGAGGCTTGCTCAGTGGTTGAGGACTGTTGATGGGTTCAGCAAGGTTATATTGTTTCCCGCTGAACGGCGTGGTATCGCCACTCCACATGTGCTTTGCTATCTGCAGTGTCTCCTCCAGACGCTCGAACCTCTCGCGCAGTGACGGGAAGGAGTAGCCTAGGCCTCTCGACTCACGTTCATTCCAGCCGGCTCCGATGCCGAAATAGGTCCTTCCCCTTGAGAGGACATCGATTGTGGAGACGGTTTTCACCAGGAGCCCTGGATTCCTGTAGAAGCAACATGTCACCAGGAGCCCGAGCCTGATTTGCTTTGTTAATCCCGCAAGGTATGATATGGTGCTATAACCTTCAAGCATCGGGTCCTCGACTGGGCCATGGATTATTCCATATCTGGTGCCAAGCTGGAAGAGGTGATCCATGACCCATATACTGTAAAGACCCGCATCGTCAGCCGTTCTAGCGATCTCTGCCAGTTTTTCACCGACGTTGCCTGGGCTTCCCGGCCAATCGAACTTCCCTATGTGTAATCCAACATGCATGACGTTACCCTCAACAATTACTCGATTTCTGGTCCTTCCACACTCCAAACGTAATAAAATGAGGATTTTGTGTTGTTCACGCGCACCTCATTGTCACCGTAAGCGATGGCGGTGTCGGTGAGATTGACGCCGAGGCCCAGCTCCCTGTTGATCATCTTTACTGCCTCGTCCAGCGGAGGGCGCTGGATTGGGATGCCTCCCATGCCAATCCGGGAGACCATGAGCCCAGTCTTGCCTAGTCTCATCTTCTTCAAACTAATTCCTCCAGAAGCTGACCAGAATATATCTGGGTATCAGGGGGCAACCATATAAATATAAATGTTTGGTTATCAAAACATTCGTTAAAATATGTAATTGTATGTTTGGTGTAGGGGCCATCTTTTATATTTCTAGACGCATGTTAAATCCTGTGAAGTCATCCATCAACGACCTCCTAGGACCATCCATAATGATGCTGGTTCTAGACATGCTCATAGACAACCCCCACCAGTGGATGAACCTCAGAGAGATCGCAAGGAGAATAGACAAGAACCCCGGCTCCGTGAGCCCCGTCATGCCCGAGCTACTCGAAAGAGGACTTGTAACGGGCTGCAAGGTAGGTAAAGTCACCGTGGTCTACCAGCTTAACACAAGCAACCCCAAGGTGAAGGCGCTCATCGATTTCAAGAATAGCCTCGATGAGAGTGGCTAGGACTTCTTTTTAGACGACTTTTTACTGGGTTTCTTCTTTTTCTTCCTGGAGGAAGCCTTCTTCTTTTTCTTCGACTTTGTCTCGTCTGCGCCGTTTTTGTGCATCATCCTGTGGTGCTGCTTCATGCCCGCCTCCGTGTTGAACGTCTTACCGCAGACAGGGCACGGGATGGCGGTGGCCTCGAACTGGATGTTCTTGCCCAGGAAATCCTTCCTCATCTGATTTATGAGGCGCTCTCCCTCCTTCAGGTTTAGCTTCTTACCCGTCTTCACCTTGATCCCCAGAGTGAGGTTGAAGCTACGGAACTCGGCCTCGTCCCGCTCCAGCCCCACCTGACTGACTACGCCCTTGAATTTCGAGTCTCCCTGCGCCATCTTTTCACCAATAAGGGTTTTTCACACAGACATAGGGCACATCATTATAAAATCGTATCTCTTTTTTAGAATCATCCGAGATTTCATGTCTATTCGCATAAGCAACTTAATTGTCCTCTATCATTAAATTGTCGTTCAGGCGGCCTCCATTTTTGCGTCAAACAGCTACGTCATCAAAGCTTTTAGGCCGTTGACTACCTAAAAGGAGGCGCGTCTGACGGTGAGAGGGGGTTCTCTGTTTAAATAACCACATCCATAATCCTTCATCCATGAAGACAGTTGTAGTCAAGAAGAAACCTGAAGAGGTGGATGCCCCTCTCCTCGTCATGGGGATAGCCCAAGGCTCGGCTCGATTGCCCCCGGTTATCCAAGGAATAGTGAAGGAAGTAATGGACCTCGGCGACTTCAAGGGCAAGAAAGGTGAGCAAGCCCTAATATACACCCGGGGAAGGCTGCCGGCCAAGAGGCTGATGCTCGTCGGCCTCGGCGACGCGGAGAGCCACGACGCGGAGAACCTGAGAAACGTACTGGGTGAGGCGTCAAGACGGGTCCGTGACCTTGGCGTGGAATCAGTCGCTGTGAGCCTTGAACACGTCGCTGGTGGCTTGGACCATGGCGACGCGGCCGAGACCCTCGTCGAGGCCTTCATGCTGGGCGGCTTCAAGGACCCTTACTACAAGACCAGGGAGCTTGACGAGTTCAAGGCCATAGAAGAGCTCCAGATAGTCTCCCCCGAGGCGGGGGAGGAGCATGAGGGGAAGGCTGCGGAGGGAGCGGTGATAGCCGAGGCCGTAAACATGTGCAGGAGGCTCGCGTGGGGCCCAGGGAACCGGGTCACCCCCACGGTGCTGGCCGAGGAGGCGTCGAAGCTCCGGGAGCTCGGCGTAGAGGTCCAGGTGCTGGACAGGGACGCCGCCGAGGAGGCTGGGCTCCACAGCTTCCTCGCCGTGGCGCGGGGCACCGAGGAGCCGCCCAAGTTCATAGTCATGGAGTACAGCGGCGACAAGGAGGCGGAGACGGTCGCCGTCATAGGCAAGGGGATCACCTTCGACACGGGAGGCATCAGCCTGAAGAGCCGCGACGGCATGCCCCTCATGAAGACAGACATGACCGGCGCGGCCATAACCATCGGTGCGATGAAGGCCGTGGCACAGCTGAGGCTGCCCCTCAACGTCGTGGGCGTCGTGGCGGCCACCGACAACATGCCCTCAGGAAAGGCGTACCACCCCGGCGACGTCGTGGAAACCTACAGCGGCCTCACCGTGGAGGTCATCAGCACCGACGCGGAGGGCAGGATGGTGCTCAACGACGCCCTAGCCTACGCCGCCAAGAACTACAAGCCGGCCGCCATGTTCGACTTCGCCACCCTCACCGGCGCCATGCAGGTGGCCCTCGGGGAGCACGCCATAGGCTACTTCGCCAACGACGACGCCGTGGCGCAGCGCATCGAGAAGGCGTCACAGACCAGCGGCGAAAGAGTGTGGAGGATGCCCCTCTGGGACGTATACGACGAGCAACTCAAGAGCGACGTAGCGGACTGGAAGCACACCGGAGGCAGACCCGGCGGCGCCATAACGGCGGCCCGTTTCCTCAGCAAGTTCGTGGACGACACGCCGTGGGCCCACTTCGACATAGCCGGCCAGATGGAGCAGAAAAAAGACAAAGGCTACAACCCCAAAGGCAGCAAGGGCCCCGGGGTCCGCCTGATACTGGATGTCCTAAGAAACTGGTAGAAAAAAGGGCTATCCCCTACTTCTTGTAGTAGCCGTACTTGATGACGGCTCTACCTACCGCGTTGTAGTTCTCCCTGGGCATGTCCTGATAGACGGTGCAGCCGGG
>CAZEMD010000158.1:0-5254 GCA_964513225.1 uncultured Candidatus Bathyarchaeia archaeon
TCCTCTACACCCACGGCCAGCAAGCCCAGATAGGCAGCTACGGCCACTACCTCATAGCATACGCCGACGCCCTCCTCCGCGACTACAAGCGTACCTTCGAGTGCTACACCCGCGTCAACACCAACCCCCTCGGCGCCACAGCCATCGGCGGAACCAACTTCAGAATAAGCAGAATGCGAACAAGCGAGCTCCTCGGCTTCGACGGCATCCAGGAGAACAGCGTCGACGCCACCAGCAGCCGCGACTGGGCCGTCGAGACCGCAGCCGTCCTCGCCATACTCATGAGCAACACCAGCAGACTCGCCGCCGACATCGTCCAGTGGAGCGGCACAGAGTACAACTACATAGAGCTCAGCGACGAGTACAGCAGCAGCAGCAGCATAATGCCCCAGAAAAAGAACCCCAGCACCATCGAACTCGTAAGAGGCAAAACCGCCGAGACATACGGATGCCTCCAGGAACTCATGACCATGGTCAAAGGCCTCCCCACAGGCTACTACCAGGACCTCCAGCAGACCAAGATACCCCTCTGGAGGGCCCTCGACACCACCAAGACCAGCCTCGAGGTCCTAGAAGGCGCCATACGGACGATGAAGGTAAACACGGACGCCATGCTGGCCCAGACACGGGGCAGCTTCATATACGCCGTCCAGCTCGCCGAGACCCTCGCCGAGGAACAGCTCAGCTTCCGCGAGGCCTACAAGGTCACCGCAGAGGTGGTGAACAACCTCATAGAGGAAGGCCGCACCCTGGAGCAGCTCAAACCATACGACGTGCAGAGGGCGGCGAAGAAGTTGTTCAACAAGGACGTCAAGGTGAGCGGCGGCATCGCCGAGAAGATAAGCGACCCCCTCAACGCCCTGAACAACCTCAGGAGCCCCGGGAGCCCCCACCCAGCCAACACCAGCATGATGGTGG
Organism: uncultured Candidatus Bathyarchaeia archaeon; assembly: GCA_964513225.1. Classification (GTDB taxonomy): domain Archaea; phylum Thermoproteota; class Bathyarchaeia; order TCS64; family TCS64; genus RBG-16-57-9. The sequence continues at coordinate 919 of CAZEMD010000158.1, forward strand.
AAAACCGGCTCGAACTCAGGGAAAGGTACCTGAAGGAGCTCCAGTTCCTCAAGATCAAGCTCACCATAGCAGGCGACAACCTCAGGAACGCCCTCCAGACCTACACCCCCTAACCCCCGGTTTTCGGCTTACCTTTAAACACCGGCGACCACCAATACCATTGAACCATGTTGAGGCGCCAATGGATACTGGCAGGCGTAGCGCTAATACTAGGCGCCTCCCTCCTCGTCGAGATCTACCTAGACACGCGGTACCCCGAGACAACGATCACGGTGACCCTCCCCGAGCTCCAACTCGGCCAAGAGCACGTGTACAGCTTCCAGCGGGAGGGCCAGAGGGTGGGCACCCACAGCTACACCGTCACAGGCAGAGAGGGAACAGGGGCGTCAGCCAGGTATACAATGGTCACCACGACGGACATCACGTACAATGACGAGCGCCTGCTGCTCCACGCAGAGTACGTCTTCGACCACCTCTACAGGCCCCTGAGCTACGAGTTGAACGCCACCGTGGAAGACAAACAAACCCGGATACAAGCCGCGTTCACCCAAGGCGAGGCCGTGGTAACCCTAGTCTCAGACGGCGACGCCGCGGAGCTCACCGAGGAGGTGCCGGAGGGGGCCCTGCTTATCGAGAACCAGATGCCCGGGTACTGGGAGATACTGGTCCAGTCCACCGCCCTCACCACTGAGAAGAGGTACATATTCGACGCGTTCATCCCCCAGCGGGGGTCATCGGCGAGGATGACCCTCACCGTGGACAAAGAGACCTCCAAGGTGAGTCACGACGGCTTGGACCTAGACTGCAGCGTCGTCAGGGAGGCCAACATGGGCCTGGTCTTCTACCTGTACGGCGGCGAGCTCATCCTGTACAGAGACGACGCCAACGGTGTCGCCATGACGAAAGACTCCTAGAGGGGCTTCCTGAGGACCCACCTCTCGTAGTAGAGCCTGCACTCCTCTTCGTCGAGCTCGAACCAGACCTTCATCCTCCCCGTCTCGCTGCCGTACACCCAGAACTCGCTGCAGCCGGGATCATCCGAGACGGGTATCAGCGGCACCGTCTGTTCTCCCAGCCCACTTTTGGCCGTTCCCACGAGCGTGGCCCCCTTCTGCTCCACCTCCACCTTGAATACGCCACGGTACGACGAGTAGGTGCCCGTCAGCCTCTTCCAGTGCTCCCATTGGGCGAGGTACGGTACATCGCTGAGCGGGTTCCTGTCCATGAGCAGCGCCAGGGCCGCGTGGGGTATGGAGCTGCCCCAGTACCCAGTGTTGCTCAGGTACGCCACCCCCACGCCCAGGTCGGGGATGAACCCCTGGAACGCGGCGGACACGCCCGTGGAGCCGGTGTGAACCGCCAGCTCGTGCCCCAGGAAATCCATGACCCCCCAGCCGTAGCCGTAGCTGTTCCTCCCGAAAACGTTGTCGGGGCGCCTAGTGTGGGGCTTGAGCATCTCCTTCAACAGGTCCTCGCCGAGGATAGCCTCGTCGCCGCCCTGGAGGTACATCGACAAGTAGCTCGACAGCTCGACGACGGAGCTCAGTATCCCGCCGGGCGCGTATATGAGGGGGTGGAACGGGTGAACCGTGGCCCTCTGCCTGCCGTCCGGCTCCTTCCAGTAAGCCGTCATCGCGTCGACGTCCGACTCGAACCGTTCACGCAGCAGCGTCGTCCGATCCATGCCCAGGGGCCCGAAGACCCGCTTCCTGAGGTACTCCTCCAGCTCCAGCCCGCTGACCTTCTCCACTAGGAGCCCTAGTAGAGTGAACCCGGCGTTTAGGTAGAAGTACTTCTCCCTTGGCCTAGCGTCCACCTCGCCGCCGGCAGCGTTCATGTACCCATAGAAGTCCGATTCGCTCGTGAGGGGTATCCAGCCCTCTCCGAGGCTCATCCGCTCGATGAGTATGTTGGCCGTGCCGAGGCTCGGCACCCCGGAGCTGTGAGACATGAGGTGGTGCACCGTGATGGGGCTGTCATCGAACCCTATCCCCAGCGGCAGGTAGTCACGCACCGGGTCGGATACCTCCAGCTTCCCCTCCTCTACGATCTGCATCACAGCAAGGCATATGAAAGACTTGGTGCAGCTACCTATCCCGTAGAGGGTGTCAGGCGTCGCCGGGAGGCTCCTCTCCACGTCCCGGGAGCCGTAACCCCTCCTGTAGACTATCTCCCCGTCCCGGAGGAGGGCAACGCTCACGCCGGGGGCGTGGGCCTTCTCCATGGCCCCCGAGGCTATACTGTCAAGGGTGGACCTTGCTTCATCTGAGAATTTGGACATACCATACGTTTGGCGTGGAGGTAGATTAGTTTATTCCGCCTTCAACGCCAGCGCGAGGGCCCCGTAGAGGACTATGTCTTCCCCGAGGGGAGTGATCTTTATCTCGGGCAGCCTGTTGATGACGTGCCTGGCCACGTGGCGCTGTATGGGCTTCAGTATCAGCTCGGGGTTGTTGAGGGCCACGCTGCCGCCGATGGTAATTAACTCGGGGTCGTAGGCGTTCACGATGTCGGCCACGCCGACGGCGTTTATCCTGCCTATCGCGTCTACCACCCGGAGGGCCGCCTCGTCTCCCTGCCTGGCCGCGTCGAACACCATCTCCGTGGTGATTGCCTCGGCGTCGCCGCCGCATAGGACGGCTATGAGGCTGTTGTCCCACTTCTCTTTTCTCAGGAGCGTCCGGGTGAACCTCGGTATGTTCATGCCGCCGCAGTAGGCCTCCCAGTGGCCTGGGCATCCGCAGCCGCATATGATCTCGCTTTCGGGGTTGATGGTGAGGTGCCCCACCTCCACGGCGTTGCCGTCCTTGCCCATCAGGAGGTGGCCGTCGACCATGGCGCCGCCTCCGAGGCCCGTGCTGAACGTGACGTAGAACAGGTTGTCGATGCCTCTGCCGGCGCCGTAGAAGTGCTCCCCGAGGACCCCGGCGGTGCAGTCGTTGGCTATCTTCACCGGGACATCGAACTCCTCTCGGAGGGGCTCGACAACGGGTATCTCGTTGAAGGGGTAGTTGGGGGTGTTCGTTATCACGCCTCTCCCCAGGTCTATGGGTCCGATGGAGCCCACGCCTATGGCTCTAGGAGTATCAGTCAGCTCCCTGATCATCCTGACCATCTGCGTGGACACCCCTGCGGGGCCGTTCACCCTGTCGGTGGCCTCGACCGTCTTCTCGTCCATGCCTTCCCTGTTGCCCGAGGCTACACGGATATTTGTGGCCCCTATATCCACGGCTATGAAGGACAACTCGGTTCATGGAAAAAGGGTTCGATGAGATTATATGGTTACTGCTTGGCGGTGCTCCGTGTTAAGGCGAACGATTTCCGCTTCTTGGCTTTAATCTAGTATTGGGTCTGTGCATCGGCGTTAAACCCCGAGAAAAAGGATATATAACGATATACGTGGATGAATTACTATATCTGTAAATATGTGGTTTTACCGTTGATCCCTAGAACCTGAGCTGTACGTCGTTTCGCTGGTTCCACTCCCTGATCGCCTGCTCACCCGCGATGCTCAAGGCCCCCTTCTTGTTGCCGTAAAGCCCTGCCACAATTTCGCGGAACCTCTTATCCGTCTCGTCGTCTAGTGACAATAACAGTTTGCCCATGGAGGCAAGAATCTAATCATATCTATAAAAATCTTAGGATGGTCAAAACGGGTTTATGTCATCCAACGATATAGAATGATGACCATGGATGTTAGTTGGCGACATCATGGGGGCGTCATGGATGAAGAACGCCATATAATATTGCTTCTACCGCGGCAAAAATTGTACGGAGAAAGTCAGTTAAGCAATTACTTGCATTTACTATAAAAAAGCTGTCATGATGTTCTATATACTGATAAATACTATTGCGTGGGCTGAACGTCGAATCCTGTAACTGATCACTCGTTCATAATCACTTTAACCAGAGGAGCACTGGAAGAACCATCAAACCAAGAGTGTCCCCGATGCAGCCACGCGGAGAAAGGCTAAACCATGCCCTACAGCTAGTGCTCTTGTTTCTATCAGTAGCCTGGGCCTTCGGCATGGTCGGCGCATCGGCTGCACCAGACTATGCCTTCGACGGCGAGTGGATCGACGTCATCAAGCCGGGGTACCCCCAGGCGCTGGAGCTCAACTTCACGATGCCGGGGGACGTGGTCACCTACAACTACACGCTGGAGGGCGGCCACACGTACCACATATACCTCATAGGCGAGTACGCCAACCTGACGAGGCACCTCACAGACTACGACATCTTCCTCTACAAGGAGACAGACGACGAGCCCCTGTTCCTCTCGAGCCACACGGAGGCCGCCGGGTACCCGGAGCAGGTGAGCAACGACACCAAGGGG
>CAZEMD010000159.1:0-5247 GCA_964513225.1 uncultured Candidatus Bathyarchaeia archaeon
AGAAGCAGGCCCACTTCATGAACGCCTACGACCAGATATGCGAGAACTTCAGCGACATCTTCGGCAGGCTGACGGGCGGCGGCGACGGGCAGCTGGAGTTGCAGAAGCCGGAGGACCCGTTCAGCGGCGGCGTGGACCTGTACATACAGTTCCCGGGGAAGCCCATGAGGCTTGCCAGCGGCGCGTCGGGCGGCGAGAGGAGCGTCGCCGCCATCGCGTACCTGCTGGCCATACAGCGGTTCCTGAAGGCGCCGTTCTATCTCTTCGACGAGATCGACGCCCACCTTGACGACCTGAACACCAGCAGATTGGCGGAGGTGCTTAAGGAGAACGCGGTGGACAGCCAGTTCCTCATGATCAGCCTCAAGGACGTGATGGTGCACAACGCTGACAGGATATACGGGGTGTTCGCCCAGAACGGCGTCAGCAGGGTGCTGTCGCTGCCCATGAGGGAGGCGAAGGTGGCGGCTTGACCAGGGAGAAGCCGTACTACCTGAGGCAGCCGTGGGACGTGCTGTTCAGGGAGAACAAGCTGGACAAGGTTTCCCCGTGGAACGTGAACTTGGTGCTGCTGCTGGCTTCGCTGCTTGAGGAGATGGAGAAGGCGGGCATCGACTTCAGGCTCGCCGGCACCGCCATCCACAGCAGCGTTTTGATCTATCTGAGGAAGGCAGAGCTGCTGATGAAGATGGAGGAGCTGCCGCAGCCAGAGGACGACGGGGACGACGTTTACCTGCCGCCGGCGCTGCCGCTGCCCTTCAGGTTCGAGCACACCACGACCACGGTGGACGACCTCATCGAGGCGCTGGAGAAGACGCTCACGGACAGGTCGCGGAGCATGCAGCCGAGGCTGCCGGTGCTGCCCACGCCCATACCGGACTTTTTGGAGGCGGAGCAGTACCTCCTGGAGATAGAGAGCAGGGCAGACGACCTGCTGGAGGAGCTGCGGTGGAGGTACGAGCGGGGAGGCGAGATAAGGCTCACCCGGCTCGTGGCGGGGCAGCCGTGGGCCGAGGTGGTCAGGGTCTTCATGATGCTGCTGTTCCTGGCGCAGAGGCTGAAGATCGATCTCATGCAGGACGAGGAGGAGCTTGACATATTGATCACGGTCACGGGGGACGAGGCTTGAGCAGGGCCGAGGAGCGGTTCAACAATCGGATATGCAGCCTGGAGGCGGCCCTGTACTCGGCGGGGCGGCCGGTGCACGTCGACGACCTGAAGTCGGTGGTGGGCACCAAGTCGGAGAGGGTTGTGAAGAAGCTCGTCGGGCGCCTCGCCGAACGGTACCGCAGCCGCGGCGGGGCCCTGGAGGTGGTCCTCGGTGGCGACGGCAGGGCTGCAATGCAGCTGAGCGAGGAGTACGACGATATGGTCAAGCAGTTCAGCAAGAGGCCGCTGCTCACGGTGGGGCCTCTGAAGACGCTGAGCTACGTGGCGTTCCACCAGCCCGTGGACCAGAGGCAGGTGGTCCGGGACAGGGGCGGCCACGTCTACGGGCATCTCAGGATGATGGAGGCTATGGGGCTCATACACAGGGAGCGCACCGAGGAACGGAGCTACGTCATCACCACGACGCCGTACTTCGGGGACTACTTCGGGTTCAGCCACAGCCCGGCCAAGACGAGGCTCCAGCTGAAGCAGGTGTTCAGGGAGCTCAAGATCACCAAGCTGGAGAACGGGGACTCGGAGGACCTTGAGGGGTTGTTCGACGAGCTGGAGGACATGGAGGCGCTAGCAGACCCTGGGGATGGGCTCCCCGAGGGGCTTCCTCAGTACCCGCGTGCCTCCGACAACGGTTCTTAGCAGCACCGAGCCTGGGCGCTCCCGCTTCACCTCGCCTATGATGGCGGCGTCGCCGCCGTGCCTGGTGTTTCTGACGGCGGCCAGCACGTCGTCGGCCGTTTCGCCGCTGGCCACGATGACGGCTCTGCCTTCGCAGGTAACCTCCAGGGGGTCGAGGCCCAGCATCTCCGAGGCGGCGCGGACGCTGGGCTTCACGGGTATCCTGTCGGCGTCCAGCCAGATGCTGGTCCCGGACTTGGCGGCTATCTCGTTGAGGGCCATGGCCAGGCCGCCCCTGGTGGGGTCCTTCATGGCGTGGACCTCCCCGGCGCCCTGGGCGGCGGCCGTGGTCTCGTTTATGGGGGCCGCGTCCGAGGTGAGCTGGGTCTCGAATGATAGGCCCTCGCGTTTAGACATGAGGGCTATGCCGTGGTCGCCCACGGTGCCTGTGACTATGACTTTGTCGCCGGGCCGGGCCTGGCTGTCGAGGATCCTGGGGCCTTTGAGGACGCCGACGCCGGTGGTGCTTATTATCATGCCGTCGAGGGTGCCCCGGGGCATGACCTTGAAGTCGCCCGCTATTATGGCGGCGTCGGCCTCGGCGGCGGCCCTGTTCATGGACTCGACGATCCTGCGGAGGCTCTTCATGGGGTAGCCCTCCTCGACTATGATGGAGTCCAGGACGGCCACTGGCTTGGCGCCCATGACGGCCGTGTCGTTTATGGCGCCGCACACGGCGAGTCTGCCCAGGTCGCCGCCGGGGAAGAATATGGGGTCCACGGTGTGGCCGTCGGCGGTGAGTATTATCTCGGCGTCGCCGACCCTTATGCTGGCGCCGTCGTCCAGGGCGTCCAGGGCGATGCCGTCCAGTGCCTGGCGCCTCGTGAAGGTCTTGAGGAAGAGCTGGTGGATGAGGGTTTCTTCTGTGGCGCCTCCGGCGCCGTGGCTGAGCTTCACAGTCTCGTCGGTCATGGCTTCTCTCCTCTATTGGCGTGCGGCATGGGTGATATATGTTGCTGGTGCCTGCGTGGGGCTGGCTGGGGCGGCTCAAAGAATGGGGTGTCTACGCCGACGGTTCAGCCGTGGCCGGTGGGCTACTTTTTCTCCAGGTATACTTCCTTGTTTCGCACCGAGACCTGTACCGAGTCCAGTTCCTTGACGGTCACGACCTTCTTGAGCTGGCCCGAGAGGTAGTTGGCCTCTATTCCCGTGCCCTCGACCCTGACCAGGCTGTGCTTGGAGTCCATGAAGGATTTGATGATGGGCTCGTACTTGCTGCCGGATCTGTGCGGCGGCTTCTTCCTGTCTGGTTTCTCCTCCACCGGCTGGATGTTGAAACTGATGTCAGACATACAATTATTTTAGGTACTTGAGTGTAAAACATTTTCCCATGGAGGCTGGGGCCCCCGCTTCGACGTTCAGGCTTCTCCCCGGTTCACCGGGCTGCGTCTCCGTTATATGGGCGGGGGCCGGCGGATTATCCATGGACTTGGATGAGCTGGAGGCGCTCTACGGGGCGCTGGGCGACGCCGGGATCGCGATGGGGTTCGGCGGGGACTGCTGCACCAACATACCGGACCCCGGCGACCCGGACGACGGGGGGTGGCACCTGTTGATCAGGGAGGACGTGCTGGAGGGCCGGTGGCCGGCCTTCAGGCGGGTGCTGGGGGAGCGGGGCCTGGAGTGGAAGCGCGAGGAGTTCCTGGGGATGCGGTACGTCTCGGCGTACAGGCCGGGCTACGTCTTCCCGGGGTGGGTCTCCAACATGGTGAAGAGGTAGAACCCTGTACCATAGAGTAAATATAACGGTTCAGTTTAGGGGTTCATGGGGGTTGGTTTGCAGGTCTCCCGCAGGGAGAACCAGGTGGTCCACGACAGGTGTGTGGAGGGACTAGCCCGAAGGCTTTCTCTGGACGGGTGGATGGTGGAGGCCCACATCTCGGGGTGGCCCAAGCCGGCGTACATAGGGGAGTATATGCCGGATATACGGGCGCGGAGGGACGGAGACACCCGGGTCATAGAGGTGGAGACTATGGACACGCTGCTCTCGGACGCGGACCAGCAGGAGGCGTTAAGGCGGCACGCCGCCGAGACGCCGGGGGCGGTGTTCATGCTTTACCTGGCCAAGGACGACTTCACCTGCGTGTACGTCAAGGAGTGAACCGGCTGGGGCGCGGCGGGCCGTGCTTATGATCCATGATCTCTGCCTAGTAACTGTTATACAGGCTTGTGTGGACTCGGTTGTGTGCTCGTCGTCGCTTACAGCGTCCTCACGGCGTTCTGTAACGCCTTGAGTGCGGTGCTGGCAGCCATGGGGATGAGGGGCAGCAACCCCAACGCCGCCAACCTGTACATGGCGTTGAGCCAGGTGGCCGTCCTGTCCGTGTTGCTGGCGGCTGACATGCCCGCGGTGAGCTGGGCGTCTCTGCTGTACTTCGCGGTGAGCGGCGCCCTGGCTAACTGCGTGGCCCGGCTGCTGAACTTCAGGTCCATGCGCGTCATAGGGGTGGCTAACACCAGCGCCGTGGTGGGCTCAAGCCCCCTGATCTCCACGGTCCTCGCGATAGCGTTTCTCGGGGAGCCCATGCTGTTCACCGTGGTCGCGGGGGCCGCCCTGGTGGTGGCGGGGGTCTACCTCATAAGCGGCTCGGAGGGCTTGGGGCGGGTGGGCGGCGGGGCGCTCGCGGCTCCCGTGCTGAGCGCCGTTTTCTACGCCGCCAGCAACGTGTTCCGGAAGCTGGGGCTCAACCTGCAGCCCCACAGCGTCCTGGCGGCCCAGAGCAGCACCCTCTCGGGGCTGGTCCTCTTCGGGGGCTACCTGCTGGCGTCGAGGCAGACGGGTGACCTCGCCGCCCCCCGCCGGAGCCTGTCGTATTATGTGGCGGCTGGGCTGGTGGGTGGGGTGGGCTGGGTGGCCATCATGAAGGCGATGAACCTGGGGACGGTGAGCGTGGTGGGCACCATCGTGTTCAGCTACCCTTTGATCAGCCTGGTGTTGACTTGGCTGCTGCTGCGGGGGCAGGAGCGGATCACGGCGAGGACGGTGCTGGGCTGCTTGACAGTCGTAGCCGGCGTGGTATTAGTCACACTGCTCCAATAACATGATAAACTGCGATCGATCAGTAAACACATAACTCCATGTAACTAAGAAAAATCGACCCGCCAAGCAGCCCATAAACACCCTCATCCAAGGGGGAGGGGGGGGGCAACGAGAAAAGGCGAACCGAAACCCCTTCCACCGAAAGGAGCCCCAGAAACAACCCTTTATGATCCAATCATATACAAAAGTGTAATCCACCGAACACGAAACACGCCCTAAACGTTAATTCCATGTAACTAGGAAAATGACTCTGACTAAATTTCTTCCGTAATTACAGGTAACCTGACACAAACACCCGGAAACTCCCCGTCACGCCCAAAAACGCGGACCCAAATCCACCAATAAACAACCCACAAGCAGGCAAA
>CAZEMD010000160.1:0-5198 GCA_964513225.1 uncultured Candidatus Bathyarchaeia archaeon
GGCTGTAGAAGCTGTTGAAGTTGGCCTCGATGGCTCCGCCGGTCACCAGCACGTCGCCGGGGTCCACGTCCTCGTAGAGCCCGGCGATGCCCTCCCTGAGCTCGGGGCTTCCCTCTATCCAGCCGTAGGTGAGCCGTCTGTCCATGATCTCTTCCATGTAGCCGGGGCGGCCGGTGAACTCCAGGAACTCGCGGAGGGTGAATGGTTTGACGCAGGTCTCGGCCATGTTGACTTCGACGTCGTGCTCGTACTCGTTCATCCAGCGCTCCACTAGGAACTCGTCTACCTTGACCATGGATAATAGCTGGGGCTCTACGCTTGAAAGGTTGATGCTTCATACGGCTTGTTGTACTCACGTGTTGTGAGTACCTCTTGCGATTGTTTCACGTCATCATGACACTTGAGTCGCCCTTATATGCTGAGAACCATTGCAAACCGTGATGAAGATGATGGTCAACGATATGAGCCACGAGATGGGTGGTACAGGGCAACCCTGTGTCAAGGATAAGATAGATGAGCTGTCTCGAAGCGTCTCCGAGGTCTACAAGTACGAGCTGCTCACCACGAACCAGTACCTGAAGCAGATGGAGCTCGTGCTGGAGATATTCAACGAACTGTCAGTAGTCTTAGACTAGCTCAGTGATGATGCTCGGGGGCTACATGCTGCCGAGTATCGTCTGGACTACCCTTTTGATCTCCTGGATGTCTCGGGCTATCGCCTTGATTTCTCTGTCCATCTCGTTTACCTTGCTCTGGATATCCATGAGGAACGCTCTTTCTGCGGACAAACCACCACCATAAACCAGATAGTTGGAATGATTATTTATAGTTTAAAACGAGGTTCCAAGAATTTTCGTCGCGCGGTTAATTCCTTAGATTAAGTTTATTCATGTAAAATATCTGGGTTAACCCTTCGCCTGACTGAGTACATCGTGGGAGTGAAGTGTTTGGGCCAGAACCCGGCGGCGTAAAGGTTAGCTGACTCATAGTCGACGTGGATTTGGTCTATTCCCTGTTCGCTGCACCATCCTATGACGCTGCTGAGTAGCTGCGCCCCGACTCCATGTCCACGATGGGCTGGTTGTATATACGCTCCTAGTTCATCTATCATAGCCGTATCTTTGTCCGCCAAGGTGATGACGTCGTCTCGCCTGTTCTTCCTGATGCTCATGAACCCCACTATCTTTCCTTCGAGCTCTGCCACGAAGACCGCCGCCTCTTTGCTTCTGATAAAGTCCTCGTAGTATCCGCGCTTCTGCTTCCTTCTAACCAGGAAAAGAGGCGGCTCCCGATAATACTGCCTTGATTCCTCCCCGAGACAAGCCAAGTCCTCGACGTCGCTGAGTGAAGCCTGACGTATGGTCGCTTCACCACATGTATCAACGGGGTCAGTGGACCTGAAGGCGTCCACAACGTATAGGCCGAAGCCTAGGTTGAATAACGCCTGCTTCAGATGGAGATCGACAGAGAAAAACGATACGATGTGATCAAGTGCGTCGTCTCTAACCCATACATCTGAGAGGCATCTATACATTTCTTGATAGATCCTCGCTCTCCCTGATTCTACCGATGCATGGCCCATTACTGGGCAAAACGTGGTGTCAGCGCCATGGAAAGATAATACGTCGTAGACCATGTAGCCGATTATTTCTCCCTTGTTCTTGGCCACTACGCCTCTGTCCGTTCCTGCGTGTTCTTCGAGAAACGTCGTGATGGCCGTCAAGTCTTTTACCCATTTCCCGGGTAATACATGGACACTTTGTCTCGCGGCTCTATACTGTGTCGTCCATAGCTCGATGGATGGTTGCACGTGCTCATCCCGGATCGGCTCGATCTCTATAGAGTCAAAAGAGAAGCGTTTCTCCGGGTCAGGGTTCATGTATGTCCAATCAAATCGATCCTCTAATAATTCTATTCACATAACGCATCGTAACAGATGTGGCTTGGGATATTCGTGTATATTCATTTATGGCGCCGGGTGAGGGATTTGAACCCTCGCGCGGTAAACCGCACTGACTTAGCAGGCCAGCTCCCTACCAGGCTAGGAGAACCCGGCAACCAAACACATAGCACCCCGATGCCGTTTTAAACGTTATTCTCTGGCGAAGACACGTCTGCCGCCTACGAAAGTCATCTGGCACTCCCAGTCCAGCAGCCTCTCCGGCTCGACGTCCAGCGGGTTGAAGTTCCACACCGCCAAGTCGGCGTACTTACCCACCTCTATGCTACCGACCTTATCCTCCATGAAGGTGTGCAACGCCGCTGGTACAGTGTAGAAGCGCAGCGCCTCCTCCACGGTAACCGCCTCCGCGGTGCCCAGGTCTGCTCCGTTGATGGTCCTACGTGCAACGGTGGCGTATAGCCCCACGTTGGGCAGGGGCTGGGTCACCGTGGCGTCGTGGCTGATGCCCACTGGTATCCCCCTTCCCGCCATGGTCTTTACAGGCATGCACTCCTCGCAGCGCTCGGGCCCAAGTGCCTCAAGGAAGCTATCGCCCAGGAAGTAGAGGAAAGGCGTCTGGGTGTTCACCATGACTCCCAGCTCCTCGATCTTGGTGAGGGCGTCCTCGGAGGGGAAGTAGCAGTGCACTATCTGGTGTCTCGGCTCCGGCCTCGGAGCCCTCCTCTGGGCGTGCTCGTACGCCGCCACGGCCACGTCGATGGCCTTGTCGCCTATGGCGTGGATGGCAACCTGGAACCCGTTTACGTGGCCCAGGTGCACCATCTCGTTGAGCTCCTCCTGCTCGATCATCTGTACGCCGTGCACGTCCGGCCTGTCCTTGTAGCCCTCGTAGAAGAGCGCCGTCCTGGGGCCGACGCCTCCGTCCACCATCATCTTGAGGCCTATGATCCTGAGGGTGTCGTCTCCGCCCACAGAGTATTTCTCCACCGCCCACTTGGCCTCGTCGAGGCTCCTGAGGAACCCTACCTGTATGAGCGTCCGGATGGTAAGCTCCCCCTTGGCGTGGCTGCTCCTGTAGGCCTCGATCTTATCCTCCAGTACCCCCGGCTCGATGAGCGTGGTAAACCCGGCTGAGTGGTAGTCGATGCACGCCTGCCTGATGGCCTTCTCCCTGTCGTCGAGCGTCCACTCTATGGCGTCGGTGACTAGCGTCGCCGCCTTTCCCCTGAGGAGTCCGGTGGGCTCCCCGCCTTCGTTCCTCTCGATGGTGCCGAACTCGGGGTCATGTGTGTACTTCGTTATGCCGGCGATCTCGAGGGCCTTGGTGTTGGCGACGCCCATCTGGAACACGCGTTTGATGTAGACGGGGTTCTCCGGGCTGAAGGGGTCGAGGTCGTACCGCGTGGGGAACCGCCTCTCCTCAAGCAGGGTCTCGTCCCAGGCGTGGCCCAGCACCCACTGACCCGGGGACGCCTCCCTGACCCTTTCTTCCATTATGACCTGGATGTCCCTGATGCTCCGAGCTTTGGGGTACCTTATGTCGGCGACGAAAGCCGACGAGATGCCCTGCTCCAGCATGTGGTCGTGGGTGTTCACCAGCCCCGGCGTCAGCGCCCGGCCCACGAGGTCGATTACCTCTGTATCGGGTCCGATGAGCCGCTTAACCTCGGGCTCTGATCCCACGACCATTATGGCGCCGTCCTTGACGGCCACGGCGTCAGCTATCCTTCGTTTGGCGTCCATCGTGATAACTGGCCCGTTTTTGATTACAAGGTCCGCGAAAGACATGTGAAAAATAAGCGGCTACCGCTATTTAACGCCTCGAGCCTACTTGTCCAGCCGGTAAACAGAGTCCTCTGTTCCTATGTAGGCGAGGTCGGCGTACCCGATGAATAGCCCCGTCTCCAGGAGCCCCTGGACGCTGTGAAGCCTCCGGTTCAACGCCCGGGGGTCCTCGATGTAACCGAAACGGGCGTCCACTAGGTTGTTACCGTTGTCGGTCACCACGGGCCCCAGCTTGCCCACCGCCTGCCGCACCTCCGCCTCGGCGCCCATGGCCTCCAGCTTCCGGAGCACAGGCGTCACCGCGATGGGGTGGACCTCCAACGTGACCGGCTGATCCTCGCCGAGCCTGTCCGTTAGCTTGCTCTCGTCTGCGACCAGTATATACTGTCTGCAGCAGCTCGCCACTATCTTCTCCCTGAGCAGGGCTCCTCCGCCGCCCTTTATGGCGTTGAGGCCGCGGTCCAGCTGGTCCGCGCCGTCGAATCCCAAGTCGAGCTCGGGGAACTCGTCCAAAGTCGTGAGGGGGATGCGGGCCTTGACGGCCTCCTGTATCGCCTGATAGCTGGTGGGGACGCCCTTCACGTCTGTTAGCTCACCGGCCCTCAGCTTCTCTCCTAGAACCCTCACGCCCTCGGCTGCCGTTGAGCCGCTCCCCAGCCCGAGCACCATCCCGCTCTCCACGTGCTCCACGGCCTTCGCGGCTGCCCTGCGTTTGGCCTCGGCCCTCCAGCTCATTTCTACGCCTCTAGCTCCAGACGGTCCAGCTCCTCAAGCTCCTTAAGAACATCCTCCTTGAGCTTGTTGAGCCGGTCCTCGACCGTGTCCCTGCCCCGAGTCTCCTCCTCTTCTTCCTCTTCCTCGGGTTCCTCCTCGGGCTGGGGCCTTGGACGCCGCCTCCTCGGAGCCCTCCTTGGCGTGGGCTTCGGCTTCTCCTCGGGCTCCGGCTCAGGTGGCTTCGGGGGCTCGATGTGGAGCTCGCCTATGATCATGTCGATCTTGCTCTGGGTGTCGGCCAGCGTATCTTGAAACTGCTTGATCAGATCTGTTCTTATCTCCTCAAGCTCGCTGAGGCTTACTATGAGCTCCGCCCGGTTCAGCTCCTCGGTGATCTGGTTCATCTCTGTCTCGTAGTCCTTGCCGAGGTGCTCCCGTTCCTCGCGGCTGATCTCGCCGTTGTCCTCGGCCTCGAAGAGCCTCTTCATCACCATGGTGGTGATCTCCTGCTGGAGCGCCAGGGTGCGTATCTTGCTCCTGGCCTCTGACACCTGGTCCCGCTTCGCCATTCTCTCCAGCTCAGGCACCTTCACGCGCCTAGAGGAGTCTGCTTTGACCTTCAGTGGCTCTGGCTCGGACCCGGGCTCCCTCTGGCTGCCTCCTGTGCCTCCCGTCGCCCGAATGAACATGTATATGGCGACGGCTGCGACCGCTAGCGCGCCGATCCCTAGGATCAAGTCCGTGGTTAGTTCCAGAGCCATACACTTCTACCTAGAATGCCTAAGTATTTAAGCGC
>CAZEMD010000161.1:0-5071 GCA_964513225.1 uncultured Candidatus Bathyarchaeia archaeon
GACCTCTGCCTCCGCCCATTGCTCGGCCGCCTTGGCCGAAGTGTCCGCCCACCGTAGGGGAGGACACCGACCTCAGTTCTCCCCGTTTATACGCCTCTACGGCCTGGAGTACCGTGCCGGAGGCCCCTGTGTATATCTGGACCCCCGCCTGGCTTAAAGCCATGTGGGCGTTTGGTCCGACTTGGCCCGTTAGGACGGCTTTAACCCCCAGCTGGGCGACGGCCTGGGCTGCGCCTATGCCGGCGCCGTGGGCTGCCCCTATGCTGGAGTTGGGTACTGCCTGATGCTTCATCGTCTCCGTGTCCACCACGAGGAAGACGCCGCAGCGCCCGAACCTGGGGTCCACGGCGCTGTCGAGGCTTCCTCCTGTGGATGATACCGCTACCTTCACTTGTTTTTCACCTTGTTCTCGATCTTCTCGACTAAACCCATGAAAGACTTGGCTGCCGGCGAGTCTGGGTGTCTGAGTATGAACGGGGTTCCCTCGTCGCTGTCCGTGGATACCCTGGGGTCGATGGGTATGCTTCCGAGTAGCTCCACTCCCATCTCCTCCGCGACCCTGGCGCCGCCGCCCTCGC
Source organism: uncultured Candidatus Bathyarchaeia archaeon (assembly GCA_964513225.1). Classification (GTDB taxonomy): domain Archaea; phylum Thermoproteota; class Bathyarchaeia; order TCS64; family TCS64; genus RBG-16-57-9. The sequence goes on from CAZEMD010000161.1 coordinate 579, forward strand.
TGAACACGTTGATGGTCTCGCCGCAGTGGGGGCACACGAGCCCGGCCATGTTCTCTATCACCCCGAAGACAGGGACCTCCATCTTACGAGCGAAGGTGACGGCCTTCTTGACGACTGCCTGGCTCACCTCGCTGGGTATGGTGACTATGATGACTCCGTCCATCTCCGGTAGTAGCTGCAGTATGCTGAGGCTCTCGTCGCCGGTGCCCGGCGGGAGATCGACGAGGAGGTAGTCCAGGGGCCCCCAGGCCACCTCGCCCAGGAACTGGCGTATGGCGCCCATCTTGAGGGGCCCCCGCCAGATGACAGGGGAGTCGTCCGTGGGCAATAAAAAGTCCATGGAGACCACGCCGACGCCTTCGGGGCCCTTGACGGGCGCTATGCCCACGGGGCCCACGTCGAGCCTCTGCCCCTTGAGCCCCATCATCTTGGGTACGCAGGGGCCGGTGAGGTCGGCGTCCAGTATGGCGACCTTCCTATCCTTGTCGTTCACGGCCAGCGCCGTGGCCAGGTTCACCGTCACCAGGCTCTTCCCGACGCCGCCTTTGCCGCTGATCACCGCGATCTTGTGCTTGACCCTGCTCATGCGCTTCTTTATCAGTTCCATCTGCTGGCTCCGTTGTTCCATGGGGTTGGGGACGTCTTTTTGTTCTGCCAAATCGTACAACTCTATTTAGTCTAGGTTAAATCGGATATTCTCTCCGTTCATTACTGATAAACTTACCCGTACAACAACCGCGGAAGCTTCACCATTGGGCCGGCTTCTATGCATGACTCGATTGAAGAGAGATGTGGGTGATAACGTTTTCCCCCAGACCGGATCGATCATAACATTTTAGATGGACAGTCGCACCATTTTGACGGAGAACCTTTGCACCCCGAGGACCAGCTAAATAAGCTCACCGAAAGACTGCTAAAAAGCCCTGACGAGGACGCGGACGCAGCGGTGGCCATACTCATCAGGCCCGCCGCAGACGGACTGGAGGTGTTCATCGTCAAGAGAGCCGAAGTGGACGGTGACCCCTGGAGCGGCGACATGGCGTTCCCCGGCGGCAAGAAGGCGGCGCAGGACAAGGGCGTGCTGGACGCCGCCGTCAGGGAGGTCATGGAGGAGACGGGCATCGACCTGAAGCCTCTGAAGCCCCTCGGGTACATGGAGCCTCTGACCTCCTGGGTGAGGCGGACTTTCAGGGTGCAGCCCGTGGTCTACCTCTTCGAGGGAGACCCGCCCATCACGCTGAACTACGAGCTCACGAAGTACATGTGGACGCCCATAGGCGAACTCGGAAAACTACGGTCGCGGGCCACGGTGAAGGGCTTCGACTCCCCCGTATACATGATAGGGGACGACGTCGTCTGGGGGCTGACCTGCAGGATGCTCGACATGCTTATAGAGATATTCGGAGACGACTAGAGCAGCCTCTTCAGGGCCTCAGCGACCTGCCCCGGCAGCTCCCCCACCGCCACCCCGGCGTCCCTAAGCGCGTTCATCTTGCTCTCAGCCGATCCAGAGGCCCCCTGTATGATTGCGCCAGCGTGGCCCATCCTCTTACCAGGCACGGCGGCCCTGCCCGCTATGTACGCGGCCACGGGCTTGGTGAAGCCATCATCCCCGATGAACGCGGCGGCGCGCTCCTCGGCGTCCCCGCCGATCTCCCCGATCAAGGCGACGGCCTCCGTCTCTGGATCCTCCTCGAACCAGCGGAGCACGTCCACGAAGTCGAGGCCCACGACGGGGTCACCGCCCAGGCCCACGCAGGTGCTCTGCCCGAGGCCCACCCGGGTGATGTGGGCGGCCACCTCGTAGAACAGTGTGCCGCTGCGGCTGATGACCCCGACCCCGCCCCTCTCGAACACTTGGACCGGCATTATCCCCATCTTGCACTCCCCCGCCTTGATGAGCCCGGGCGAATTGGGGCCCACGACTGTGGTGCCACTCAGCCTGGCCATGGCCATGAGCTCGATGCTGTCCCTGACGGGCACGCCCTCGGTGATGACCACCACGGGGTCGAGGCCAGCCTCAACGCCCTCAAGCGCCGCGTCAAGCGCGTAGGGCGCGGGCACGAATACGATGCTGGCGTCCACGGCGTGGCTCTCCTTCGCCTCCACCACAGTGTCGTAGACGGGGACCCCTTCCACGGTCTGGCCGCCGCGGCCCGGCACCGTCCCGGCCACGACGTTGGTGCCGTACTCTTTCATGAGGCGGGTGTGGAAGGCTCCCTGGCTGCCAGTTATGCCCTGCACCAGCACCCTGGTGTCCTTGTCTATGAACCGCGGCAACTAGCTCGCCTCCGCCAGCCTCACAGCCAGCTCCGCTGCCTCCTCCATGGAGTCCAAGGTCTCTATCCCCGCCTCCTTCAGTATTCTTCTGCCTTCCTCCTCCTTTGTGCCCATCATACGGACCACCACCGGCTTCTCGGCAGCCACCTCCCTCCGGGCCTCAACGACGCCCTCGGCTATGTTGTCGCACCGGGTGATGCCGCCCAGTACGTTCACCAGCAGTGCCTTGGTCCTCTCGTCCCTGAGCACGAACTCGGCGGCCTCGCGTATCCGCTCAGGGGTGGCGCCTCCCCCGAGGTCCAGGAAGTTGGCGGCACTGCCGCCGTGGAGCATCACCGTGTCCAGCGTGGCCATGGTGAGGCCAGCGCCGTTACCGATGACCCCTATGTCGCCGTCGAGCTCCACGTATGTCAGGTCCTGGGACCTTGCCTCAATCTCCCTCTCCGTCAGTTCCCCCCGGTAGCTCTCCAAGAGCCTCTCCTCGAGCTCACCATGCCTGAACAGGGCGTTGTTGTCTACGTTGAGCCTGGCGTCCGCAGCCATGAACCCGTCCTCCACCTCAGCCAAAGGGTTTATCTCTGTTAGCTCGGCGTCCATCTCCAGCGCCACAGTGTAGAGGCTCTCCACTGTCGCAGCGAGCTGGAGCATCTTCCTGCCCCCGTACCCCAGCCTCTTCGCAAGTACGCGGGCGTGGTAGCTCCTCAGCCCACGCAACGGGTCCACGATGTGCCGCACGATCCTGTCCGGCTTCTCGGCGGCGACCTCCTCGATGTCCATGCCCCCCTCGCCTGAGGCGAGCACAACGTAAGCCTTGCTGCGGCGGTCCACCGTGACTCCGAGGTATATCTCGTTGACTATGCTGAGCTTCTCCTCGACGTAGAGCGTATCCACGGTGAGCCCCTTTATCTTCTTGCCTAGAAGCTCCTCAGCCGCCGCCGCGGCCTCCCCGGGGGTGTCCGCGAACTTAACTCCCCCGGCCTTACCTCTGCCTCCGACGGGAAGCTGAGCCTTGATCACCACCGGCTTTCCTAGCGCCTCAGTGTATTCTCTGGCTTCCCCGGGGGTGTTGACCCTCCTGCCCTGGGGCGTCGGTATCCCGTGCTTCCTGAAGTATTCCTTAGCCTGGTACTCTAGCAGCTTCAACGTGAGCGCCTCTAGTGATTCAACCATTGTACACGGCGCTGGTAAATATTGGTTCTGGGAGAAACAGGCATCCCGCTGTGGAGTAGGGGAGGATAATATTATCAGCGTCTATATTGAAGTGGTATGATTTGAGGTTCGAGACAAGGGAGATCGCCATCATCGTGGTGTTCAGCGCCCTCGGGGCCGTCATGAGCGTGCCCGTGGGGTACATGGGCAACTACCTGAAAACCTTCCCCGCGATCCCGCTGGGCGCCGGCCAGATACTCTCAGGCGTCCACGTCTTCCCAGTGGCTCTATCAATGATGCTGGTGAGGAGGAGAGGCGCCGCGGCCTCCACGGCGACGGTGAAGGGGCTGGTAGAGGCGGTCCTCTTCAGCTTCCACGGCTTCTCCGTGATAATGATGAGCGGCGTCCAGGGGCTGGTCCTAGACGCAGCCGCCGCCGTGTTCGGGTACGACTCAAGGACCGGGCTGTGCCTCGGCTGCGGCTTATCGGCCGCCAGCAACGTCGCCTACCTCCAGTTCTTCATGAGGCTGGGGTTCCCGTTGGAGGTCTTCGCGTTGATGTATGCCCTAGCCTTCGTCTCAGGCGCCGTGTTCGGCGGATACATGGGGGACAAGGTGCACCGGATGGTCCAGAAGAGGATAAAAGTATAAGTAAAACGTCATGGATAGCCGCGGTCCTAGCTCTTGTATTATATAGCCATGAGTCAGTAAAATAGACGATATTCATGGATAAGACAACCCTAAAGAAGAAGGTGCTGAAGGAGATCGACCGCAGGGCGGACGAGATCATCGAGTACGCGAAGGCGATATGGGATTACCCCGAGCTCGGGTTCAAGGAGCATAAGACGGCCGAGCTCACGGAGAAGAAGTACGAGGCGGCGGGCTGGCGCTACGAGGAAGGCATAGCCATAACGGGCAGCAAAGCCTACCTCAAGGGCGACGACTCAAGGCCCTCCGTCGGCATTATAGGCGAGCTCGACGCCCTCCACATCCCGGTGCACCCCGAGGCCCACCCGGCCACCGGGAACGTCCACGCCTGCGGCCACCACAGCCAGATGGCCGCCA
>CAZEMD010000162.1:0-5057 GCA_964513225.1 uncultured Candidatus Bathyarchaeia archaeon
CTCGGCATAGGCGGCCAAACCCAACAAGACAAGGCCAAACTCAAACACCTACAGAAAAGGCTACACCACTACAGAGGCTACCTCCCCCTAATGGTGGCCTCAGACTCCATACCCAAGACCATACAGGAGACGGTATACGAGGACCTCTGCCAGATGGTGGAGATCATGGACTCAAGCGTAGAATGGGAGTACACCCACGACGAGCCCATCTACGAGATGGAGGACGAACACGAAACACCAGAACCCAAGCAACAGGAGACAATACACGAACGAGACGACACATTCAACGAACTCGTCAGACACGTAAAAGGCCACGACGACGAGATAAGAAGGCTCCTCAGGGCCATAAGGATGAACGACAACGCCCTCCTGCTGGGCCCCCACGGGGAAGGCAAGACCGAGACCCTCCTCCAGCTCCAGAGAGCCATCGGCGGAGTCTACCTCCACTGCAGCACCGAGGTAACCGAGAGAGAACTCGTGGCGGGGTTCAACCCCAGCGCCTTCGTGGGCGAGAACCCCGTGCACAGCGGCCTCCTCATGCAGATAGCCCAAAACCCGGAACAGGCACCCATAGCCTACATCGACGCCGTCACCAAGCTCAGGCCCAGGACACAGGCAGCCCTCTACGAGGCCATGAGCAACAAATCATTCACCAACCCCGTGGACGGAAAACGCGTCAACCTACCCGAAGCCTTCTGCGTGGTGGCGGCAGGCGACCTGGACCCCGTCGCCCAGGAAACCCCGGACCAGGGCATGCTGGACAGGTTCGGCAAGACCATAATGTGGGGCAGAACCCCCATGGAGAGCATCCACGGCCTAGTAGCCAGACACGCCCTCCCCGCCCACCTGTTCGACTTCATAACATGGATCAAGCTCGAGGTGGACAAGATGAACTACATGACCCCCGTCAGCGTCAGGAACCTCATCAAGTTCGCCAAGGAGTACCACACCTACCGCGACCACTACCAGAGCCAGGAAGAGGTCAAACAGCTGGCCGTCGACAGGCTCCTCAAGATGCGGGTCCTCAACAGGTTCGGCGTCGAGGAATACGAGGAGGCCCGCCGCAGGGTAATGGAGTACACCTGGGAGTAAAGATGAGCATAATCTTCAGCGACGAGTACCCCATCGTGGTGCTCGCGTTCAGAGTCAGGAACCGGGGCTCCACCTGGCTCGACGGAAACCCCGTCGGCCGCATATACGTCGAGAAAAGGGACATGGAGCAACAGGTAACGGCCCTGATCGAGGAGGGAAGGCTGACCCTGGACCCGGAAGGCGCAAGGAAGCCAGCGCTCGTCTCCGTGGGGGGCAGCGGCGGGTTCTACGCAGCCATACTTGAGGACCCCGAAGCAACGGAGACAGAACAATCCACGCCCCCAGCACGGCCGTCTATGCAGCCGGTGACCAGCTACGACGAGGAGCGGCACGTGATCCAGCTCATGGAGGAAAACAGGTACCACGAGTTCGTCGAGCTCCTAGAGGCCTACAGACAGGTCATCAGAGAAGACCCTGACGGCCTCGACAGAACCCCCATCCACCCCATGAACCCCTGGAGACACGCTGAAGAGATGATCCTGCATGGGGGCGGAGCCAGCCCAAAGGGCAGGGACTCCCGCACCATGGTGCTCATAGACAGAGGCGCCGGCATGGCTGCCCCCTGGAGCCTCTGGGAGCAGTACCCCAAGATCGTCGTAGCCAGGTTCCTGGCGAACGCGGTGGCGGTGATCCACCCCAACACGGCGGTCTACAGCTTCGGGCAGACCCTGAGGATGGAGCGCAGCCCGGACGACGTGGAGCCGCTGGACGCGGAGACCAGGCTGGACGCCGTGCTGAGACACGTGCCCCTGGCCAAGCCCGAGCGCCTCGTTATACTCACCGGCGGCGACGGCTGCGAGAACCGAGAAAACACGGCGGGGCTGCTGGACTCCTTGAGCAGGTCAGGAGTCCAAACGCTAATATTATCGCTGGGAAAACACGGGGACGGAAAGAGGCTGACCAGCCGCCTCGCGAACACCCCGGGCGTCATCGTCTTTCCTCTGACGATCGGCGGAGACGTGGTCCGCATGATGCATGGCATCGCAGACCTGTTCTAGCCTCGCCCCCCGGCCATTCATAGGCCTAGGGAGGACGCCTTGTCTGTTGACGGACTTCCTTGTGGAAGCATGTACGCTCCCCAAGGTGGCAGGCGGGCCCCGTCTGCTCCACCAGATAGACCAACGCGTCGTTGTCGCAGTCCGTCAGCACACGCCTGACCCTCTGAACGTTGCCGCTTGTGACCCCCTTCTTCATCACCCTGCCGTGGCTGCGCCTGAAATAGTGCGCCCAACCAGTCTCCAGGGTCAGCCTGAGCGCCTCCCTGTCGGCGTACGCCAGCGTCAGCACCTCGAGGGTGTCCGCCTCCTGGGTCACCACCGGGATCAAGCCTCCGGACTTTGCCCAGTCAAGCTCGTCAACCTCGACCATCACAGCCTCACTCGCACCCCCCTGTCCCGGAGATAGCGTTTCACTACGGGGACCGGGTGGTTGCCGTAGTGGAACACCGAGGCCGCGAGGGCGGCGTCGGCCAAGCCCTCGGTGAACGCCTCCAGGAAGTGACGGGGTTCCCCCGCGCCGCCTGAGGCCACGAGGGGGACGTTGACGCGCCTAGAGATGTGGCGGTTGAGGACGTTGTCGAACCCCCTCTTGGTGCCGTCCCTGTCCATGCTGGTGACGAGGAGCTCGCCGGCGCCCAGCTCGACGGCTTGCGACGCCCAGTCCAGGGCGTCCAGCCCCGTGGGCGAGGAGCCGCCGTGGGTGTACACCTGGAACCAGCATCTCCCCTCGGGGGTGTCCACCACGTTCCTGTCGGGCCTGTCCTCGTACACTCGTCTCGCGTCTATCGCCACGACGACGCACTGGCTGCCGAACACCTCGGCGATCTCGGTTAACCTGTCTGGGTGCAGCACCGCTGCCGTCATGAGGCTGGTCTTATCGGCGCCGCTCCTGAGGATGAGCCTCACGTCCTCCAGGGTCCTGATGCCGCCGCCCACGGTGAAGGGTATGTCCAGCTCAGACGCGACGGCCCTGACCAGGCCGCTGAGGGTCTCACGCCTCTCGGGGGTGGCCGTTATGTCGAGGAACACCAGCTCATCGGCGCCTTCCTCGTTGTACCGCTTGGCGAGCTCCACCGGGTCTCCGGCGTCCCTCAGGTCCACGAAGTGGGTGCCCTTGACGACCCTGCCGTCCTTGACGTCGAGGCAGGGTATGATCCTCTTCGCCAGCATCACCGACCCCCCAGGGCGCTCACGGCCTCTCGGTAGGTGAAGCGTCCCTCGTAAAGGGCCTTGCCCACCACGACGGCCGCGGCCCCCGCGTCCCTGAGTCTCAAGAGGTCATCGAGCCTGGAGACGCCGCCCGACGCGAGGATGGACGCGCCCCCTGCTATGCTTCTGTAGGTCTCGACGTCTGGGCCCTGAAGGACCCCGTCTCTTTCCACGTCGGTGACCAGGAACCACTCGAATCCTAGCGCCTTGTACGCCGGTATGGCTTCGGTCAGGCGTCTGCCGGCGGTTTGGGTCCACCCCCTCGCGAGGACGTTGCCCTCCCTGTGGTCCAGCGCGACGGCGACCCGCTCCGACCCATACTCGGGGAGGAGCTGCGCCGCCTCACCGGGGTTGCTCAAGGCGTACGATCCCAGAACCACCCTGTAGACGCCCGCGTCGAGGAGCTGCGCCGCCTCGTCCCTGTCCCTGATGCCACCGCCCACCTGGGTCTCCGTGTCCAGCGACTTCACCATCTCCAGTATCTGGGCCCTGTTGCTGCCTCTCCGCAGTGCGGCGTCGAGGTCAACGACGTGAAGCAGCTCGGCGCCTGCCTCGCTCCATCTCCGAGCCGTCTCCAGGGGGCTGCCTGTGTCGTAGAGCTTCATGGTCTCGGGGGCCCCCTTGGTGAGTCTCACTACGTTGCCGTCCATCAGGTCCAGCGCCGGTATCACCTGCATCTGCCTCACCTCTTCACCAGCCCCGCGAAGTTGGACAGAAGCCTGGCGCCCGTCTTCCCCGACTTCTCGGGGTGGAACTGGGTCCCATAGACCATGCCCCGCTCCACGATGGACGCGAACTCGCCGCCGTAGCAGGTGGACGCCAGCGTGTCCCGGGGGTCGGCGGGCTCTGGGTAGTAGCTGTGGACGAAGTAGAAGTATGACCCGGGCTCCACGTCCTCCAGTAGGGGGCTGTCCCTCTTGGGCTCAACCGTGTTCCAGCCCATGTGAGGCGTCTTCACGTCCCCAGTGAACCGCTTAACCTCGCCGGGCAGGAGCCCAAGGCCGTCGCCGGGGCTCTCCTCGCTGCGCTCGAAGAGGAGCTGCATGCCGAGGCAGCTGCCGAGGAGCGGCGTCCCATCCTCAACCGCCTCCTTCAGCGCCTCCCTGAACGGCTCCAGGTTCGCGGCGGCCGCCCCGAAGGCCCCAACTCCGGGAAGCACCAAGGCCTCTGAGCCTCTCAGCCCCGTGGGTTCCTCGACGATCTCGACGCCGAGACCCGCCTTCCTGAGGGCGTTGGACATGCTGAACAGGTTCCCCACACCGTAGTCTATTACAGTCGCCTTAGGCACCTAGATGACCCCCTTGCTGCTGGGCACGCCACGTCGCCGCGGGTCAAGCGCCACCGCCTCCCTGAGGCTGAGGGCGAGGGCCTTGAACGCGGCCTCGGCCCGGTGGTGGTCGTTCTGGCCGCAGTGCACCTTGGCGTGTATGTTGGCTTGGAGGCTCGTCGCCAGAGACTCCAGGAAGTGAGCCAGGTCCTCGGCGGCCAAGTCCTCCACCATGGGGCCTCTCAGGCCGAGGCTTACCACGTGGTAGGGTCTGCCCCCCAGGTCCAGGGCGCAGGACGCGAGGCTGCAGTCCATGGGCACAGTGGCGTACCCGAACCTCTTCACCGGCTCCCCCTCCCCGAGAGCTTCACGGATGGCCGTGCCCAGGCAGAGCGCCGCGTCCTCCGCTATGTGGTGCTTCAGGTCCCCCGTGGCCTTGAGGCTTATGTCGATCATGCTGTGGGTGGAGAGGCTCGTGAGCATGTGGCTGA
>CAZEMD010000163.1:0-5024 GCA_964513225.1 uncultured Candidatus Bathyarchaeia archaeon
GGCGAACCTCACAGGCCACGACAGCCACGGCGTCCACTACTACGTCATGTACAGTCAACGCATCGAGGAGGGCCACATCAAGGTGGACGAGGAGCCCGTCGTCGTCAAGGAGTCCCCGTCCTCGGCCTTCATCGACGGCAGATGGACCTTCGGACAGGTGACCGCGATGAAGGTCGCGGAGACAGCCGTGCTGAAGGCCCGGGAGCACATGGTGGCGGCAGTCGGCGCGTATAACTGCAACCACATAGGCCGCATAGGGTACTACACGGAGTGGGCGGCCAAGCATGACATCATAGCAAACTTCTACGTGAACGTGGGGCACCCCGCCGTCTCGGTACACAACGGGCTGGGCAAGGCGTTCGGCACGAACCCCTTCAGCGTCTCAGTCCCCACGGGCTCGGACACGCCTTTCCTCGTCGACTACGCAACCAGCGTGGTTGCCGCCGGTAAGGTATCCGTCGCCAGGGCCAAGAAGAGCAGGATACCTCGGCACTGGGTGAGGGACAGGTACGGCAGGGTCACGGACGACCCCAACGCCACGTTAGAGGGCGGCTGGCTGCTTCCCTTCGGCGACTACAAGGGCCAGGGCCTCCAGATGGCGAGCGAGCTGCTGGGGGCCGTCTTGACGGGCTCACGGACGGGGCTCTCAGGGGTGACCACGCCTCCGTCCCCCAACGGCGTGTTCATGATGGCGGTGAACCCCGAGGCCTTCGTGGGACTCGACGAGTTCAAGGGGAGAACCGCGGAGCTGCTGGACAGGGTCAAGGCTCTCCCCGCCGTCGCCGGTGAACGGGTGATGGTGCCCGGCGAGCCCGAGAAGGAGTCCAAGGAGAGGCGCCTCAGGGAGGGCATACCGGTGCCGGACTCGACGTGGGACGCGATAAGGGCCCTCTGCGGCCGCCTGGGCGTCGAGGTAAAGTAATTAACGCGCCCTCCTCAAGGTTTCGGTATGGCCGTCGGGTATCCCGTGGAGGAGGTGACGGAGGGAAGGGTGAGGCTGCTCGTACCCAGGCTGGAGGACTCCGCCGGGGTGCCCGAGCAGCGGCTGAGAAGCATGGCGCCCGTTTTCTACAACCCCGTGATGAAGACCAACAGGGACACAGCGGTTCTGGTTCTCCGGGCCCACCAGAGGGGCCTGGGACGCGGCGTCGCCGCGTGCGAGCCCATGGCCGGTAGCGGCGTTAGGGGCATAAGGCTCGCCTTGGAGGTTGAAGGCGTCGAGAGGGTGGTGATGGGGGACCTGAGCCCCAGCGCCGTCCGCCTAGGAGAACTCAACGCCGAGAGGAACGGCGTCTCCGACAGGGTGGGCTTCCGGCTCCTGGACGCCAACCTCCTGCTCTCTCTTCACTGCTACCCGGGGGGGAGGCTCGACTACGTGGACGTGGACCCCTATGGGTCCCCAGCCCCGTTCATGGACACCGCCGTGCGGTCGGTGAGGAACCACGGGGTCGTGGCCTTCACCGCGACGGACATGGCGCCGCTCTGCGGCGTGAACCCAGGGGCCTGCTTGAGGAAGTACGGGGCTGCGCCGCTCGCGGGCGGTTTCTGCCACGAGACTGCGGTGCGGCTGCTCACCGGGGCGGTCGTGAGGGCGGCGGCCGTCCACGAGAGGGCGGCGACCCCCCTGTTCAGCTACTACTCGGACCACTACGTCCGGGTCTACTGCAGGCTCGACAGGGGTAAGCGGCGGGCCGACGCCCGGCTCGCCCGGACCGGGTACATCAAGTACTGCCCCGAGTGCCTCCACAGGGAGACTTCGATGGACAACAAGGCGGAGCAGTGCACGGTGTGCGGCTCGGAGACCAGGGTCGGGGGGCCGCTGTGGCTGGGGGAGCAGTCGGACCCAGAGTATCTTTCACGGATGCTGGAGGACTCCACGTTAAGTCATCTGGTGGGCTCGAAGGCCGTGAAGCTGGTACGGATGGCGGTGGACGAGAGCGGGTACCCGCCGTGGTTCTACGACATAGACAGCGTCTGCTCACAGTTGGGGACAAGGTCTATGGCGACGGAGGAGGCTTTGACCAGGATCAGGGAGGCCGGCTTCAGGGCTGCCAGGGCTCACTACGGGGACAGGGCCATAAAGACGGACGCTTCAGTGGGTGAACTGAAAAAAGTGTTGGGTGGCTAGTCCACCTTGAAGAAGCTCTTCGAGGGGGCGTTGCAGATGGGGCATTTGTCTGGCGGGCTTCCCTCCACGGTGTTGCCGCACACCTTGCAGACGTAATAGTCCATGTGGGGAAGGTCCTGGCTCTTCTTGATGGTCTCGGCTGCGGCCTCGTAGAGTCCCGCGTGAATCTTCTCGACCTCGTTGGCCACGTTGAAGCTCCACGACGCCGTGTTCTCGCCCTCCTCGGCGGCTACCTCAAGGAACCCGGGGTACATCTCCTTGAACTCGTATGTCTCGCCGCCGATGGCCTCCTCCAGGTTCTCCTCCGTGGACTTTATGCCGCCCATGATCCTTAGGTGGTTGTGGGCGTGCACGGTCTCGGCTGCGGAGGCCGCCCTGAACAGCCTGGCTATCTGGGGGTAGCCCTCGTCGTCGGCCTTCTTGGCGAAGGCCAGGTACTTGCGGTTTGCCTCGCTCTCTCCAGCGAACGCCGCCTTCAGGTTCTCCTTAGTCTTGCTCATACAGGTGGTTTGGGAACGGCTTTTAATAAATGAGTGACAAAGATTCAGTCCCAGCTGGATGTCTCAACGGTTTTAGGGGCGGGTTTATGAGGGTCTCCGGGCAACCTTCATTAACGCCCACATGTTATTGCCCGTGGACATGAGCAGGTGGATGCACGAGCGCAGGAACGACCACTACCATCAACGCGCCAAGGAGGAGGGCTACAGGAGCCGCGCCTCGTACAAGCTCAAGCAGATTCAGAACAGGTTCGGCGTCTTCGACGAGGCAGTGTATGTGCTGGACCTGGGCGCTGCCCCCGGCGGCTGGCTCCAGGTAGCCGCCGAGCATGTCCCGGAGGACGGGCTCGTCGTCGGCGTGGACCTCGACGAGATCAAGCCGCTATGGCAGCCCAACGTGGTGACCGTCGTGGGGGACATGAGGGACCCCGCCGTCCAGGAGGAGGTTATCGGCTACTTCGACGGCAAGGCGGACGTGGTCCTTAGCGACATGGCCCCCGACGTCATGGGCGACTGGAGCGTGGACCAGTACAGGCAGATCGACCTGGCCCGGATAGCGCTCCGAGTCGCGGACAGACTGCTCAAGCCGGACGGCTGGTTCGTGGTCAAGATATTCCAGGGCGGCGAACACCAGCGGTACATCAAGGAAGTCAAGGCCATGTTCGAGTACGTCAAGAACTACAAGCCCAGGGCGTCGCGGAAGCAGAGCGCGGAGCGGTACATCGTAGCCAGGGGGCTAAGGCCCGGCAGGGAGCTTCCGCGCGTGAAGAGGGGCTGGGAAGACGAGGAGGACGAGGGGCCGCTACCCGGGGACCAGCTCTTTCAGGACCCTGGCTATTAGGGCGTTGCTCTGTATCACCGGCTTGCCGGTGGCCTCGACCACCTTCTCCTTGAGCCACCCGGGGAACCCGAAGCAGTTCAGGAAGATCAAGTCTAGTTCCCTTTCCTTGAGTCGTTTCATGAGGCCCTCGACGTCGCCTGCCTCGTAGGGCGAGACCGAGTCTGCGTAGACCTCTACGCCGGGCCGACCGAACTCCTTGTCCGCGTAGGCTTTCTGCTCGGCTGCTGGGAAGACTACGCCGAGCCTGCCCGTCTTGAGGGCTCCCTCGACGACGCCTCTCAGTATCTCGCTGGGGGTGACGACGAGGCCCTCGCTCTTGAACTGGGGGAACTTGCCTGTGCACATGACGACGGTGAGCCTGACGCCTTGGGCTTCGATCTTGTCCAGCTGCCTCTGCATGAGGGGGATGACGTACTTCTTGGTGATCTTGATCTCGGTGCCGTCCCGCATCCTGCTGACTAGTATGTAGTGCTCGGGGTTGAGGTCAATCTTGTTGATGTCTTCGAGCGTATGGTCATCCAGGGCGCCCGCCTCCACGATCTCGTAGCCCTCTCCAAGTATCTCCTTGAGCCCGGGGACGATGTCTTTCCTGGGGCTCTGGCCGATGGTGAGCATCCCTATCTTCTTCATGGCTTGAGAGTTGTCTCGACACCCTATATGGTTTGTTAATTATGGTGGTCACATGAAGCGTCTTCGTAGAGCCTCACGCTCCGCCTCCACGATGCGCTCGAAGAACTCGTCCCCCTCGCCTTGGGTCTCGGCGAGGATGTCCCAGGCCTCGGTGAGGTCAACGTACTTCGCCGACGCCACTATGGCCGCCCTCCTGCCGTACATGGACACCAGCTTGGAGGCGTCGACGCCCCTCCTCCACCACCTGGGCGGCTCCTTGCTGCTCCTCTTGGTGGTGGACTGGAGCTCGGCCACCTCCTCCATGGTCCTGTCGAAGACCCCTACCTCGGTGGAGCCGCATATGGGGCAAGTTATCTTCTCGGGGTAGTTCTTCGTCTGCCGCTCCTCCAGCCAGTCCCGCCTTCCGAGGCACGCGAGGACCCGGGTCTCGTTGTATATTCTGGCTTTCGCCGACTCCATGATGATCCTTGTCAGCCTCTCGGGGGGCACTATGTCGGTTTTCATGGTTATGCTGTCCACGCCCAGCTTGCCCAGGGGGCTCACCTCGCCGCCGGTGTCCAGCACCGTGACCTCGATGTCGCCGTCGGCCATCCGTCTGAGCAGCCCCATGGTGGCCTCGACGTCCAAGTCCTGCCTGAGGGTGTCCTTCATGGCCTCCTCGAATATGATGGTGTCCTCGAAGCTCTTCATGAGCCTCCCCAAGGTGATGTTGCTGAAGTTGGCGAACTTGCTCAGGGCCCCCGCCTTCCGTGCTACGTTGATGAGCCTCTTCTTGAAGAGCCCCGTCTTGGTGACGGCCTCACCCACCACGGCCTCCATGTCGCCTTGGGCGAGGCTGGTGAGCATCCGGGCGACGTACCGGGCGTCAACGTCGCCCACGGTCTGGGTTATCACCATGTAGGTGTCCTGCTGGACGCCGACGGGGTAC
>CAZEMD010000164.1:0-5013 GCA_964513225.1 uncultured Candidatus Bathyarchaeia archaeon
GGCCACCCTCGCCAACCTAGAGGCCGCCATCACCTGCAACCACAAGCGCACCATACCCAAGACATGGGAGAGCAGCCTCACGCGGCAGAAGGAGAGGCTCGCCGCCCGCAAGCAGAGGGCCAGGGAGAACATGCGCAAGTACCGTCAACGCATCAGGGACGCCATAGCGAAGTACGAGGAAAGGATGGCCAGGTACGAGGCGAAGCTGGCCGAGGACAAGAAGAAGCTCGAAGAGTACAAGCAGGAGCTCAAGACGCGGGAGGGGGCGGGCAAGTCCACGAAGGGCATAAAGAAGCGCATCGCCTCCAAGAGACGCGTCATAAGGAACGGCAGGGAGCGCATCAAGAACACGAGGGACAAGCACAGGGACCGCGTGGCCAAGCTCAAGGAGAGCATGGAGGCGCGGCGCCTGAAGGACGAGCAGCTCATCGAGAAAGCCACGCTCCAGATAGAGGCGAAGGAGCTGACCCGGGACTACAACCTGGGCACCAGCCTCAAGAGCTACGTCGACCCCCGCGTCTACTACGACTGGGGCCGCGACGTGGACTACGACTGGCGCAACTACTACTCGAAGACGCTGGAGAAGAAGTTCAGCTGGGTGGACCCGGAGCCACAGGAAGAAGAGTAGAAGGCTAGCCGCCGCCTATGGGAGGCATCACGAGGACCCTGTCGCCGTCCATCAGAACGGTGTCGTAGCCGTCCAGGCTCCTCATATCCTGCTCGTTTACCGAGAACATGAGGTAGTCGAGATGTCTCCCGTCTTCGTCGTAGAGGTAGCCCCTTAACTGTTCGCCGTAGAGGCCGACGAGGCGGTCGATGAGGTCCTTGACGGTGGCGCCTTCATGCAGGGACAGGGTCTCGGCTCTCTTCCCGGCGGCGTCCCTCACCATGGCGTAGTACCTCAGCTCTATCTCCAAACATGCACCCCAGATAATGGTCCCAGGGGGACCGTGTTAAATGAGTTTTATGCAAGTGAAAAAGCCAGCCATCATCCCCTGCAAAGAGTTCACATCTTATCAATGGGGAGCCTGAATCCAAGTTTGTTAACCCCTCGATACCGTTTTATGCCGATGAAATAAAGTTGAGTCCATGAAGAACCTGGTAAAGAGAAAGCTCAAGGCGGGGAAGCCCGCGCTGGGCACGTGGGTGAGCATCGGCCACCCAGACGTGACCATGTACCTGGCTGACATGGGGTGGGACTGGCTGGTATGCGACATGGAGCACAGCCCCTACGGCCCCGAGACCTACCACTTCATGGTTCAGAGCATGCTCTGGGGGAGAAACAGGTGCATGCCCATGTGTAGGATACCGTGGACGGACCTCATCTGGATAAAGAAGGTCATGGACGCCGGCGCCACCGGCATCGTGTCGCCTCGCATAGAGACCAAGGAGCAGGCCGAGGACATGGTCAGGCTAATGAAGTACCCGCCGTGGGGCGAGAGGGGCGCCGGCCCCAGGCTCGCGGCGTTCAGGGACCCGGACTACTTCGCGTCCGCCAACGAGGAGACCCTGGTGGTCGTGATGATAGAGACGGCGAAGGGCGTGGAGAACATAGACGAGATATTCAGCGTCGAGGGCGTGGACGCGTGCTTCGTGGGCCCCAGCGACCTGAGCCTGGACATGGGGATACACCGCCAGTACACCAACCCAGAGTTCCTGAAGACCCTGGACAGGATAGTGGAGGCGGGAAGGGACCACGGCGTCGCGCCGGGGATGCACTGCTTCACATCGCCCGGCCCCACGAACATCAACGAGGCCATAGAGAGAGGGTTCAGGTTCTGCGCCTTGAACAGCGACACCATGTACCTGAGGAACGGGGTAAACGCGGCCTTCGACCACGTCAAGGGCTGGAAGCCGGGCCAGCAGGGCGAGGAAGTAGAAGTCTAGATCCTTTCAGGCTTCCTCACGTCTATCTCTTCCATGCGGCCCACGTCTATCTTCGCGACAAGGTCTGCCTCGACCTCGTACAGGATCCGCTTGCCCAGAGCCTCCACACCCGGATCCTCCGTGTTAGAGCCATCCAGAAGCTTCAGGAACAGACCCCGCTTATTCAGGGCCTCCTCCTCTTTGAGTAAGGCCATCATGGCGCCCTCCGCAAGGCCGTCCCTCTGCGCCTCGCCCTTGCCCCATACTTTCACCTCGTAGACGAGGCTCAGCCTCTGCCCCAGCGTCACATAGGGTTTAAGATAAGTGACCTTGACGTTGCCCTCCCCCTTCTTAGGAGGCTTCCCCAGCGCCACGGTCCCCTCCCTGTAGTCCACCGTGTACGCCCGGGCGCCGGCCTTCATGCCGTCCACCTCCACGCCGAGGAGCGGCCTCACGGGCTTCTCCGACAGGGTGAAGACATTCTCCTCGCCGTCGCCGTCGAAGACGTCCTGGACCTTGTCGGTCGGGGCCACCGGTCTGCCGATGCCCGAGTCCGCCGGCTTGAAACCGCTGTTCGTCACCTGTACGTACGGTAGCCCCGTCTTAGGAGTCAACTTCGAGCCGCCGATGCTTCCCTTCTTGACGCCTTCTAGGTTATCCTGCAGGGCCTTTACGATGGCTTCCTCGATCTCGGCGAACATCCGGTACACCTGTGCTAAGGACTTGTTCCCCTAGTGATAAAATATTTTGGAGATTTCGTGCACGAGCCACTAAAAAAGGGATATAAAACGCCGCTGCATACAGGTCCTCAGGGCGTTATTTAGAATAGCTATGTGATTATATAGTTACAATAATTTCTTTTCGGCACCCGAAAAACAATTATTATGATAGAGCAGAGACTACTTCTAGTGTAACAATATGCACACTTATAAGAAAAAAGCAGCTTTGCTGCTGATAGTATTAATTTCTCTTACTTGGTTCACTCCGAGGTGCCACGCTCAAACCGCTTCAGCAACGATATCTGGAGTGGTGAAGGATAGCAATGGAAACCCCGTTGCAGGCGCCACCGTCAATCTGTACAGGAAGCCCGCTCCAGGGACGTTCATACTCTATCTGCCAATGGCTTCAGGCACCACCAGCTCATCCGGCACCTTCTCGCTGACCGCCACATTCACAAACGCACAATACTATGTGATAGCTAGCAAGACTGGTTACGCAAATGGCCGAGGCGACTTCTCGGCGAGTCTCACATATTACTTCTTTTACTACACCGCTACTCTTACGCCCAACTACCTTAACATCGCGTTGAACCACTACCCCACAGCTAACGCTGGCGGGCCGTACTCAGGGGAAGCCACCGACGCCATCAGCTTCAGCTCCTCGGGCTCAAGCGACCCAGACGGCGCCATAACGCAGTACTTCTGGGACTTCGGCGACGGAACCAACTCGACGGACGCCAACCCATCGCACCAGTACGCCGAGCCTGGAACGTACACCGTGTCTCTCAAGGTAACCGACAACACAGGTGATTCGCACACAGCGACAACGTCGGCCGCCATCTCGCCCAAACCTCCGATAGCTGACGCCAACGGCCCGTACATAGGGGGAGCCACCGACGCCATAGAGTTCAGCTCTGAGGGCTCCAACGACCCTGACGGCGCCATAACGCAGTACGACTGGGACTTCGGCGACGAGAGCGAGCACAGCTTCGAGGCAAACCCCAGCCACGTATACGCGCTTCAGGGGAACTATACCGTGACCCTCACAGTCACCGACGACGATAACGTGACCGACACAGACACCACATGGTGTGAAATAGCTCCAAGGCCCCCAATACCAGACGCCAACGGCCCATACGCGGGCATAACCGGCGATACCATCTCGTTCAGCTCCGCGGGCTCCTACGACATAGACGGCGATATTGTAGAATACAGGTGGGACCTAGGCGACGGCTCCGGGGTCTTCATAGAGGAGAACCCTGGCCACGTCTTCAACGATGTGGGTAACTTCACCGTCACATTGACCGCGGAGGACAACGAGGGGCTTACGGGGACGGCCACCACCTACTGCATAATAGAGCTGCCCCCCAACGTACCGCCCGAGGCGGACATCTCGGCCCTCACGGAGGGGACCGCGGAGTCGCCCATGACGTTCAGCTCCTCGGGGGCGGTGGACACCGACGGCGAGATAGTGGAGTACACATGGGACTTCGGGGACGGAAGCCCCGTCTCCAACGAAGCCAACCCCTCCCACACCTACGCCGAGGAGGGCACGTACACCGTGACCCTGACCGTCACCGACGACAGAGAAGGCACAGACACCGCCACGTTCACCGTCACCGTTGAGCCCAAGCCTTTCCCGATCATTCTCCTAGTAGGCGCCCTCGTGGTAGTCGGCGGAGCGGCGGGCGGCTACTACTTCCTCGTATTGAAGAAGAAGGGGGAGCCGGAGGCCAAGGCGACGGCTCTCCGAGTCACCGTGGACCCATCCGAGGTCCCAGGAGACGGGAGGTCCACCGCGCAGGTCAAGGTTGAGGTGCTGGACGACGCCGGCGCCCCGATAGCCGTGACCAAACACACCGTGGTGAGCCTCTCCGCGACCCTCGGAACCGTCAAGAGCCCCCTGACGATCGTCGAGGGCAAGTCCGAGGGCAGGGCGACGCTGACCGCCGGGTTCAAGCTCGGGGCAGCCACCGTGAACGCCGAGGCCGAGGGACTCAGGTCTGGGTCCGGGAGCTTCTCGGTGGTGGAGAAGAAACGGTACTGCATGCACTGCGGCGCCCAGATGACCACAGGCGAGAACCTGTGCCCCAAGTGCGGAAGGATGCCGCCTTCAGGGGTGGACGTCAAGAAGTGCAGGAACTGCGGCGAGGTGATACCGGTGGTCGCGAAGTTCTGCGGCGAGTGCGGCGCCGGTCAGCCCGACGTGGCGGCGGATAAACCAGACGAAGACGCCTAACCCTCTTTTTATCATTCTTTTCTTTATTATACCGGCCTGACCCTGGCTAGGTGCTGTATCACGTTGGCTATCCTGGGCGCGTTCTCGCCGTCGGTGTCCTTGAAGCTTACGTACCTGACCTCCTTGTCTGGGTGGGGGTTCCTTATGGCGTACTTGTACCACACCCTCTCGTTGGGGGAGAGGAGGTAC
>CAZEMD010000165.1:0-5000 GCA_964513225.1 uncultured Candidatus Bathyarchaeia archaeon
CATCGACCTCCCCTACATCGCCATGAACCAGGACGGCCCTCAGAACCTCCACATAACCATGAACAGGGCGAGGCTGGAGCAGATCGCGGCGCCCATAGTCAACAAGGTCAAGGCGCCCATCATGAGCACCATGAGGGACGCGGGGCTCACGCCAGACAAGATAGACAAGCTGGTCCTCTTCGGCGGCATGACCAAGATGCCCCTCGTCCAGAAGACCGTCGAGGAACTCGTGGGCAAGAAGATGGAGCGGGGCATCGACCCCATGGAGTGCGTCGCCATAGGCGCCGCCATCCAGGGCGCGGTGCTCGCAGGCGAGATAGACGACATAGTGCTCCTGGACGTGACGCCGCTGAGCCTCGGCGTCGAGACCCTGGGCGCCGTCCTGACCAAGGTCATCGACAGGAACACCACGATACCGACGAAGCAGACCAAGGTATTCAGCACAGCCGCGGACATGCAGACCGCTGTGACCATCCACGTGCTCCAGGGCGAGAGGGCCATGGCCAAGGACAACATCAGCCTCGGCAGCTTCAACCTGGAGGGCATACCCCCGGCGCCCCGCGGCGTACCCCAGATCGAGGTGACTTTCGACATCAACGCCGACGGCGTCCTCGACGTCACGGCAAAGGACCTGGGGACGGGTAAACAGATGAGCATAACCATCAAGGCATCGACCAAGCTCAGCGACGCCGAGAAGGAGCGCATGGTAGGCGAGGCCGAGCAGTACGCCGAGGCAGACAAGCGGGCCAAGGAGGAGGCCGAGACCAGGAACGAGGCCGACGCCCTCATCTACAGCACCGAGAAGATGCTCGGGGAGCTGGCCGACAAGATCAGCGGGGACGCCAAGGCACGGATACAGGGCAGCCTGGACGCCCTGAAGGAAGCCGTGAAGGAGGGCAGCGTCGCCGAGATCAAGGCCAAGATGGAGGAGCTGAAGAGCGTCGCCCAGGAGGCCGGCTCGGAGATATACAAGCAGGCGGCCGCGGCCCAGCAGGCGCAGCAGGCCCAGCAGGCCCCGGGCGGACAGCAACAGGGCCCCCAAGAGGAGCAGGGCAAGAAGACCGTGGACGCCGACTACAAGGTCGTGGACGAGGACAAGAAGCAGTAACCCTGTTCCCTGACACATAACCAGCCTAGATATTTCTCTTCCTTAACCATTTTTAGACGCCGGCAACGACTCAGCTACGGCGTACCAAGTGGGCTACCACAAGAAGGACGAAAAAAAGGAGAAGAAGATGATAATAGCCGCCGGGCTGATCATAGCCGTCGTCATGGCGGTGGCCGGGACTCAGATGTCCGTCCGTGGCAAAGAGTACGCCAGGAGGGTCAAGCTGCTAAAGGCCCGGGGCTACGAGATAGACGAGACCGTGGCCTGGGGCGAGATCGACGAGTACGAGGAGGAGGTAAAGCAGAGGTTCAAGAACGCCGTACGGATCGAGAGAAGGGAGATCGTGGAGTGGACCGAGTTCTACCTCATGTTCAGGGACTCCCTGACCGCCCCCGTATACGACTACAGCATCCACGACGGCATCCACTGCTCCGAGGACGAGTACGTCATATGGTTCAGCGCCGTCTACCTCAGGGGGTCGAGCCAGGGCAAGTTCATCACCTACTACATCATCCCGGACGGGTAACCCCTTATAATACGTTTAACGGTTTCTAACTGATCCATATGCTAAGCAAGGTTCATTTGGATGCCGAGAGAGCGCTCATCGGCGACATCTGGCAGAACAACCAGATACACCAGAACATGCTCGTGATGGCCGACGAGATAGGCAGCCGTTTCGCCGGGACCCCCAGCGAGAAGGAGGCCCAGAGGTACATGGTCGAGAAGCTCAAAGGGTACGGCTACACGGACGCCCACGCAGAGCCCTTCAAGTACAACGGGTGGAGGCGGGGCCCCGTCAAGCTCGTGATGACGGCTCCGGCTGAACGGGAGTTCACGGCCATAAGCCTGGCCATGAGCCCCGGCGGAGAGGTTGAGGCAGAGGTCATAGACCTGGGCACCGGTAGCCCCGAGGAGTTCGAGGCCGTGGACCCCGGGGACGTCAAGGGCAAGATAGTGATGTGCAGCAGCGCCACCAGCCCCAAGGGGAAACGGGTGCACAGGCGCACCAAGTACGGGTACGCCGTGGAGTACGGCGCATCCGGCTTCATCTTCATGAACCACAACCCGGGGCAGCTGCCGCCTACGGGCAGCCTCAGACCCAGCTACAGGATGGGAGGCGAGATCATCGGCGTGGGTGTGAGCCTGGAGACGGGAAGCCACATGCTGAGGCTCGCCAAGGGCAAGACGCTGAGGGTAAGGCTCAGCGACGGCAGCAAGGTCGTCCCAAGCAGCGAGTCCGCGAACATAGTCGCGGAACTCCCCGGCGAGACCGAGGAGTGGATAGTGGTGGGCGGCCACTACGACGGCCACGACATAGCCACGGGCGCCATGGACAACCTCAGCGGCACCGTGGTCACCATGGAGCTGGCCCGCGTCCTCAAGCAACACAGAGGCAGGCTGAGGAGGGGCATCAGGTTCATCTGCTTCGCCTGCGAGGAGATAGGCGTCACAGGGAGCACCTGCTACGTCGCGAACCACGTCGACGACATGCCAGAGACGGCGATCATGGTGAACCTGGAGCTGGGGGGCCTGGCGTACAAGCAGGGCACCCACCACGCCGCGTTCACGGTCTACCAGCCACCCGGGATGAAGGACTGGCTCGAGGAGTTCCTTGAGGAGACCAGGTACCCGTCGGAGATACTCGAGGGGACGTCCGCGGCAAGCGACCACTGGCCCTTCTACATGCAGGGGGTCCCATGCATATACATGCACGCCGAGCCCAGCATCCAGCAGCTCATAGTGGGCAGGGGCTGGGGGCACACCACGGCGGACATGATGGACAAGGTGGACCCGCGGAACCTCATGGAGGGCGCCATGGTAATGGCGAGGCTGCTGCTCAGGCTGGCATCCCAAGAAGACCAGATCGCCGAGCATACGCCTCTAGACAAGATCGTGGAGCACCTGGAGGAGACGGGCATGAGGAAGACCCTGGAGATACAGAGGAAGTGGCACCCGGACTCCCCCAGGTAGCCCAACACATTTTTCATCCTAGCTGGTAACGTTTATTAACCGAGGGTCTCGGAAGAATCAGCGTAACTGGGCGGACGTGAAGATTTGTCTGAGAAGCGTGACTACTACGAGGTTCTGGGCGTCGAACGCGGCGCTTCTCAGGACGACGTGAAGCGGGCGTTCAGGAAGCTGGCGTTCAAGTACCACCCGGACCGGAACAAGGAGCCCGACGCCGAGGACAGGTTCAAGGAGATAAGCGAGGCATACGCGGTGCTCAGCGACGAGCAGAAGCGGCAGCAGTACGACAGGTTCGGCCACGCGGGCATCAGCGGAGCCTACAGCACCGAGGACATATTCAGGGGCGCCGACTTCAGCAGCATATTCAGGGAGATGGGTTTCGGCGACGACCTGTTCAGCCGCATCTTCGGAGGCATCTTCGGCGGGGGCTTCGGCGGCGGGTTCAGCGGCTTCAGGACAGCCAGCCGCAGCGGCCCCAGGCGGGGCAGGGACCTGGAGGCGCGGGTGGAGATCACCCTGGAGCAGGCGGCGTTCGGCACCACGGTGGAGCTGAGCCTCAACCGCCTCGAAAGGTGCAGCCGCTGCGGCGGCGACGGAGCCGAGCCCGGGACCCAGGTATCCACGTGCCCAAGGTGTAACGGCTCGGGCCAGATACAGCAGAGGACCCAGAGCCTATTCGGCCAGATGATAACGGTCACCACGTGCCCAAGGTGCAACGGCAGGGGGCGTACTGCCGAGACCCCGTGCAAGGTATGCGGCGGCGACGGCCTGGAGGAGAAGAGGCGCACCATACAGGTCTCCGTGCCCGAGGGAATCGATGACGGCGTCTACCTGACGCTCCGTGGACAGGGCGAGGCGGGGAGGTACGGAGGCCCCCCCGGCGATCTCTACGTGATGGTCAGGATAAAGCCCCACGAGCACCTGATACGGCGCGGCGCGGACGTCATCTACGAGGCCGAGGTGTCGTTCCCCCAGGCGGCTCTGGGAACCGAGATCGAGGTCCCGACGCTGAGGGGAGCCGAGACACTGAAGGTGCCGTCGGGCACCCAGAACGGCGACATCCTCCGCATGAGGGGGAAGGGCATCCGGGGCCGCTTCGGGCACGGCGACCAGCTGGTCCACATAACCGTCACGGTGCCCAAGAGGGTGACCAGAAAGCAGCGGCGGCTCATAGAGGAGCTAGGCCGTGAGCTGGACAAGAAGAGGGGCTTGTTCGGGTAGCTATCTCCGGTCTATGATCTCTTCTACGCCGGGGCCTGTGCCTATGAGGGTGACCGGCAGCCCCACCTTTTCCTCGATCTCGGCTATGAACGCCTTGGCTTCGTCGGGTACGTCGTCGTAGCTGTCTACGCCTCTGCACGGGGGGTACAGTATGTCCAGCTTGGTCACCGCTAGCTGTGTGGCTCCGTTGATCATGGCCGCCCTCTTCGCCAGTCCGTGGTTGAAGGGCGCCGCCCGTCTCTGCCTGCCCGTGACGGTGCCGTACTCGTCCCAGCCTCTCCGTTTGGCCTCCTCGCCGCTGATCTCGCCCTCCAGAGGCCCAGCGCCTACACGGGTGACGTACGCCTTGCAGACGAGCACCACCTCGTCGACCCGGGTGGGGCCGACGCCTACGTCGCTGCATATGGCGGCGGCGCAGACGTCGTTGCTGGTGACGTACGGGTACCCACCGTGGTAGAGGCTGATGTAGGTGCCTTGGGTCCCTTCGAGTATCACGTTCTCGCCGCCGTCCAGCGCTTCGTTCACGAGAAGCGGCACGTCCTTTATGTAGGGCTTGAGTTCGGGTATTTCCCTCGCCATCTTGGCGGTGCGCATGGCCCTGTCGGCGTTGCATGGGCCTGTCCCGGTGCCGGTTGTCTCTATCTTTTTCTTGAGGTGGCCCTTACGGTCAAGCTCGATGTGCTTGGGCTCTATTATGGCGCAC
>CAZEMD010000166.1:0-4988 GCA_964513225.1 uncultured Candidatus Bathyarchaeia archaeon
GCCGAAGCCGTTGTAGTTGCTGTTTATGAAGCTGCAGGCGTTGCCGTGGCGGTCCACGACGCAGAAGTAGACTGTGTCGCTGCCCGAGGGTACGCCCTTCCCGACGCCCACCGACGCCTTGTCCGGGTTCAGCAGCCTGCGGCGCTGGGCGGCGTACCTCTTGCTTAGCAGCTCATCCACGGGGACGCTGACCACGTCGGGGTCGGCGACGTACCACCGTGTGTCCGCGAAGGCCAGCCGCATGGCCTCGATGAGGGTGTGGAGGTGCCTGGCGGAGCCGTGGGGGACTCCGTCGAAGCTGTATTCCTCGATGATGTTTAGGGCGATGAGGGCGGTGATGCCCTGGCCGTTGGGCGGGACCTCGTGCACTTCGAGGCCCTTGTAATTGGTGGATATGGGGTCCGGGAAGGTGTTTCCATGGTTCTTCAGGTCTTCCAGGGTCATGGTTCCACCCAGGTCGCCCAGCACCTTGACGATCTCCTCGGCTACCCTGCCCTCGTAGAAGCCGGCCTTGCCGTGCTCGGCCACCTCCCTGAAGGTCCTGGCCAGGTATCTGTTCCTCATGAGGCTGCCCGGGTGCGGCGCCTCGCCATCCATCAGCAGCTCCCTGTAGTTGGGGCCGTTCATGAGCTGGGGTACGCCCAGGCCCCAGGCCCTCGCGGTGACCGGGCTCACGGGGAAGCCTTCCTCCGCTAGGCTGATGGCGGGGGCGAGCGCCTCGCCCATGGTCATGGTGCCGAAGCGTTCCACGGTGTCTACCCAGCCGGCGGCGGCGCCGGGGACGGTGACGGTGTGGACGCTGTACCGGGGGAGTTCCTTGATACCTTGCTTTGCCAAGTACTCTATGTTGAGGCCGGCGGGGGCCCTTCCGCTGGCGTTGAGCGCCTTCACCGTCTTCTCGGCTGCGTCGTAGAAGAGGCAGAAGCAGTCTCCTCCTATGCCCGTGCTGGTGGGCTCGGTGACGTTGAGGGCCGCCGCCGTGGCGACGGCTGCGTCTGCGGCGTTGCCTCCGTCCTGTAGGATTCTTACGCCTGCCATGGAGGCGAGGGGCTGGCTGCTGGCGACCATGCCGTGGGTGCCGTAGACGGGTGAGCGCCGGGAGTTGAACCTCATATCCGTGGTGGTCCGTGTGGGCGGGACATAAAGTTAACGGGAGCGGTCTAGTCGTAGCCGAGGCTTCGGAGGGCCTCGGGCAGCTCGGTGAGGCGGGTGACCACGGCGGCGGCTTCAAGCCGCGCTATGTGTTCCCGGGGGTAGCCTCTGGTGTTCACGAGTATGAAGGCTCCGCCGGCTGCCTTGGCGGCCTCGGCGTCGTGGTCCGAGTCCCCGACGTAGATGAATCCGTCTCTGCCGTGGAGCCGCAGAGCCCTGTGTATGGGCTCGGGGTCGGGTTTTACGTAGGTGCAGTCGTCCCTAGTCACCGTGTGTGCGAAGAACCTGCCGAGGCGGCCGTAATCCCTGCTGCCCAGTATCCTCTCGACGGACCCCCTCGAGGCCGTGGTCACCAGCGACATGTCGTAGCCCGTTTCTCTGAGGGAGTTCAGCGCCTCCTCTGTGCCAGAGATGAGGACGCTTAACGCGTGGTCGGCCCTCTCCTCCTCCATGAAGGGCTCGTTGATGGCGGTCATCAGAGCCGTGGTGGCTTCCTCGGGGAAGCCGCTCCTGTCCGCGTGGGCCCGGGCTGCGTTCCATATGTGGGCCATCCTCTCAAGCCCGGCGAGCTCGCCTTGGGGGACGCCGTGGGCGGCGGCGATGTCCTTCATCCGCTGCTTGATGGAGCCATAGGAAGGGTTGTGCCGTACGTATGGGCTGTGCCTGGAGATTTCAGTCATCTCTATCAGGGTGCCGTCCATGTCGAATAGGAGTAAGGGTTTACCGTTCACAGGGGTTACACCTGTCTGGAGGTTTTTTAAGTCGATTGGATCGGGTGCTGGTTTCGTTTCCGTTAAATACGCCGCTCGGTACTATGCGGTATGGCTGGAATCTGGGACATCCTCCTGTCGCTGGGCTTGATAGCGTCGGGCCTGCTAGCGGGGTACCTTTACAGGAACAGAGTCCCCCATGGGGCTAGGCGGACCGAGGGGGAGATCAACCGGCTGAGGAGGAGGCTTCAGGCGGCGGCGCTGCTCTACGTGAATCCCGTGGCCTTCGGGGGAGCCATCTGGGCGCTGGACCTGGGTGACTTGAGGATAGTGGCGCTGCCTTTCGTCGGGGCGTTCGCCATCTTCCTGGGTGGGGCGTTGGCGTATCTCGCCGGACGCGGGCTGGGCTTGAGCAGGAGGCAGATGGGTGTGTTCGTCACCTGCGGCGGCTTCACGAACATCGGCAGCATCGGGTCCCTGGTGGTCTTCTTCCTGTTCGGGGAGGCCGCGGTGGCTTTGATGCCCTTCTATAAGCTGTTCGAGAACTTCATCTACTATGGGGTGGGGTTCCCCTACGCCAGGTCTATGAGCGACGCGGTTTCAGAGAATGAATCCGTCGGGGATAGGCTCAGGAGCGTGTTGACTGACAGGTTCGTTGTGGTCGCCGTCACAGGCATGGCGGCTGGGTTGGGGCTGAACCTCCTGGGCTTCGAGCGCCCCGGGTTCTACTCGGCTTTGAACGGCGTGTTGATCCCTCTTGGCACCCTGCTGCTGCTGTCCTCCATAGGCATGGCGATGAGGTTCGGGAGGATGCGGGGCTATCTCCGTGAGGCGGGGGTCATCTCGTTGATCAAGTTCGCCGCGGTGCCGGGAAGCGTGTATCTGTTGGGCTCGTTGCTCGGTTTGGGCGGCGTGGATGGGGGGCTGCCGTTGAGGGTGTCGGTGGCTCTGGCGTCGATGCCCGTGGCGTTCACGGCCATGGTGCCGCCGACCCTCTACGATCTGGACGTGGACTTGGCGAATGCGGCTTGGTTCGTTACCACGGCGCTGCTGGCAGTGGTGGTTCCTGCTCTGTGGCTTCTACTAGCTTGATACGTCTTCCTATAGCTTGGTGTCTCCGGTTTCTTGGTCCCGTACAAACATTATATTTTTGTTGACTTGCAGAGGTAGCATCCAGGCTCATCCCTTATGCGGACATCGACGAACCCCGCGTTACTCAGCAGCCTAACCATCTCCTCCTCATCGGGAAGCGTGTCATTCGCTACGGCGAGGGTCGCGTCTCTGTGGCGAGCCTTTATCTCGGCGCTGCTGAGGGCGTGAGCTATTATCAGCTTTCCCCCATTCTTCAGTACTCGGTGCATCTGGGAGAGCGCCTTCTCCCTGTCTTCGATGTGGGGGAATAGACCGAAACAGGTCACGGCGTCGAAACAACTCGACGGAAGATCCATCGCCTCGACGTCCTGGTTCATAACCGCCACGTTTTGGAGATGGGAGTGTTTCGACCTGCATATTCTCACCATCTCCTCGGCGTAGTCGATGGCCGTGATCGATCCGGAGAGCCCGACCGCCTGGACGAGGTAGGGTATCAGCACGCCCGTACCCGTGCCGGCGTCCAAGATATTCTGCCCTGGCTTCAACCCGAAGCCCAGTGTGATCCTCTCAAGGAACCGCGCCAGCTCCGGTGTGCCGTACTTCTCGTCCCATTTGCTGGCGGCCTCGTTGAAGAAGGCTCTACGGCTCACGGCCACCCCTCCTTGTGTAGAGGAGCGCGGCGGAGGCCGCGGCCACGACCGCCGCTATGGCCGTCGTCGTCTGGTAGGGTGCCGCCCTTCTCTCTCCCTCATAGACGGTTGAAACGTCGTCAAGGCGTATGACGGTGCTTGTTTTAATCATTTCATGGTTTCCTGTTTCTTCGATTGGCTATCTTACTACAGACGCATGCCTTTAATATTATTTTTACATGATTCAGTAATACGATCTAGGTCTCGTGCAAAGCTTCAACTCCTAGAAGTTAGTTGGCGCCCCGGGGAAGACTCGAACTTCCGACCACCTGCTTAACAGGCAGGGGCTCTACCTACTGAGCTACCGAGGCATTATCTCCTATGGACTCCAACATCTCTATTATAATCTTCCGGACCACGTTCGCGTCGGCCCGGGCCCTCACCCGACGCAGCACCTGGCCCACGAGGTACTCGGCCGCCTTACCCGTGCCGCCCAGGTAGTCCTCCACCGCCTGGGGGTTCTCGGCGACCACCTCCGCGACCAACTCTCTGAGCCTGCCCCTAGGCATCAACGCGAGGCCCTTCTCCTCGACCAGCCGGCGGGGCGACTCCCCTCCCGCCGCGTAGTCCTTGATGAGCTCCTTGGCGGTGCGCTGCGAGATGACCCCCTCGTCGATGAGCGTCAGGAGCTCCACGAAGGTCCCGGGCTTGACGCCGCTCTCCCCCAGCGACAGCCCCAGGTAGTTGAGGCTCTTGAGCAGGTACGTCAACAGCCAGTTGGCCACCGCCTCGGCGTCGCCGTAGAGGCGGCAGCACTCCTCATAGAACAGGCTCATCTCCAGCCCCGCGTTGACTATGACGCCTGCCTGGAACCCGGTTATGCCGTACTGCTGCACGAGGCGCCGGGTCCTCTGGTCGGGGAGCTCCGGCATGGTGGACTCGATCTCCTCGACCCACCCGGGGCTGAGATTAATCCGGACGAGGTCGGGCTCCACTATGTAGCCGTAGTCCTCCTCCTGCTCCTTGCCGCGGAGGCTCACGGTGCTGCCGGTCCCAGAGTCATAGTGCCTTGTCTCCCTGGTCACGTCGACGCCCATCCGGGCCATGCTCCGCTGTCGGACCGCCTCGAAGCTCAGCGCCTTCTCCACGTTCCTGTAGCCGGTGATGTTCTTGACCTCGACGCGGCTGCCGCCTTCTACGCTCACGTTGGCGTCGACCCTGAGGGAGCCCTCGGCGTGGGGGTCGTAGACGCCCAGGTGGTCCAGGGTGACGCCCAGCTTCTCCAAGAACATCCTAGCCTCTCTGGTGTCAGCGATGTCGGGCTCGGTGACGATCTCGGCGAGGGGCACGCCGCTCCTGTTGTAGTCGATGAGGTTGTACCGGGAGGAGGTGATGTCTCCGCCCA
>CAZEMD010000167.1:0-4977 GCA_964513225.1 uncultured Candidatus Bathyarchaeia archaeon
CTAGAAGCCACCCGCCAAGGCCACCCCACCACGACACAAGGCACCATCACCCAAAACCCACCCCACCCCACACTAGCACCAACCCCACCAACCCAAAACAAGGTTAAACCCCAATTAAAAAGACCCTTGAACAGGCATGCGCTGATTGGAAACTGATTTCACATACCATCACTATAAACCCTTTCAACAGAATAGAGCCCGTGACAAGAACGATACAACTCACCGAACAAAGAAGACGAGTCCTCCTGATAATCGCTCTACTACTCATAGGCTCCATCCTGGCCTACGTCACCACCAGATACACGGAGCCTGAACCCCAGATAATCCACCACGTCACCATGGGAAAGGCAGGCCCAAAACCCGACGGCACGGTGTGGGTGACAGAGTACTACCACGGCCACCAGGTATTCAACTACACACTCCCGGCCGGCGCCGTCTACAGCTGGTTCGTGTCCTACGCCGACACCTTCACCGTCGCGGTGCCGTCCCACACACAGAACTTCACCCTGGAACGCACCGAGACCGGCGGCTACAACGTCTATGTACCAGAGACCGGCGTCGCCGTACCCATCAACCATCTAGGCGATTACCTGCAAGACCCGACGATACTGGACCATGCGTATCCGATGCTACGCTACGCCATAAAAGACGTAAGGGTGCTGTCAAAGATCCACGACCAGCCCTTCGGGATCAACGGGGTGATCACCACCATACTAGACCGAGACATGTCAACCGTGATCCGTGGATTCACCGTGACAGCCGAAGACAAGCTCTGGGCGGTGGTGCTCGACGAAGATGGGAGAGTGATGCTCGTCGAGGAAATAATCATTAGTACCAGCTGAAGGAAGAATAAGGCGTTGGAGAGGCAGAGTCCGTGAGAAGGGTCGCTAGTAAAGGGTGGACGCTCATAGCCGCCGCCGTATTCATGGCGTCCATCTTCGTGGTAGCCCTCAAACTCATGAACCCAACCGAGATCCACATCTACCTCGAAGGCCAGGAGACGGTGCTCAGCCAGGTCCTCAGGGACTACACGGTGTACGACGTGGCCATGGTCATCGTGGCGGCCTTCCTCTCGGGCCTGAGCGCGATGTACCTTCTGCTCCACGACGGCACAGGATCGGTCGAGCCGCCCTATAAACAGAAGATAGCGAGGTACGAGAGCATCCTCCCCACGTTGAAGGAGGATGAACAGAAGGTGTTCAAGGCGGTTCTCGAGTCAGACGGGATAGTCCCGCAGAGCGAGCTCAGCGAAATGACGGGGGTATCCAAATCCAACGTCAGCAGAGCGTTAGACCTGCTGGAAAGCAGGGGCTACGTCGAGCGCCGCAGACGTGGTATGGGTAACATAATCTTCCTCAAGTAAACATTTGGAAACTGGTTTCAGATACACCACCTATAAACCCTACAGCCAAACCTCAACCATGAATAAAAACGACCTCACCATCATCGCGCTAATCATACTCATAGCATCCATCACCGCATGGAACAGCAGATATGTACTCATCCCTACACCTGAAGGGTACTCATGGTATTCAAAACACGATATAGCCATCCTACTACCAGATGACCTATACATATGGGAGCTACCCGTAAACACAGACGGCAACATCATACTAGACGGCTCCACATCAATATCCGAGGAAACCGGAATCGTAGGATGGAACGAAAGAAACAGCAACAACCCAAGGCCACGACCCACAGGAAACTGGCAAGAAAGCAGCGTAATATGGCTCAAAACAGACCCCCCAGAAGACCCCAAGCCCCACCTATACTACAATCAACTACACACTTACGCCATACGAAACCAAATGGAACTAAACCTCATAAAAGGAGAAACCCACACATTCACTCACAGGAACCACCAAGGCAAACTCCAGTACTGCAACTACACCCTACAAGCCACAGATACCGGCGAGAGACTCCAAAACTATGGAATAGTAACCTGCTACTACTGCGAAAAAACACAGCGAACAATAGAACTATTCTACATAGACATCTACAACTCAGACCCAATATACAATCAGGATCAACTCTACAACGGCTTAAAATTCATCCTAGACAGTCTACACTGCCACTAACCCAATTTGGCAACTGGTTTCACATATATCACACATAAGCCCTACAGCTAAACCCCACCCATGAATAAAAACGACCTCACCATCATCGCGCTAATCATACTCATAGCATCCATCACCGCATGGAACTCCAGGTACTCGCTGATCCCCGTCCCGGAGGGATATGCACGGTTCACAAAACACGGGATATCCTTCCTCTACCCAGACTACCTCGACCCCTGGGAGGTCGCCATCAACGACGACGGCACCAACACACAGGGCGGCTCTAGGACGATCTCATATGACTGGGGGTGCGCCGGGTGGAACTCGGGGAACACGGACGCCGAGAGGCCGGAGCGCGAGGGCTACTTCCGGGAATCCAGCCTGCTCTGGCTCTCCACGGACCCCCCGACAGGGGACGGCGCGACGCCGCAACTGTTCTACGCCGCCATGGAGGCCAACGCGGTGGCACGTAACAGGGAACAGAACATGACCCTGGGCGAGACCGGGGTCACCGCCCACAGGGGCCACGATGTCAGGTACCAGTACCACAACTACTCGATACGAGACTACGGGGCGGAACACAGCCACGTAGTGTACGGCATCGTGGGCGCATTCTACTGTCCTCAATCCGGGAGGACCATGGAGCTGTATTATCTGGACATATACGACTTCGATCCCGTATACGACAGGGAGTCGCTGTTCGACTCGTTCAGGTTCTGCCTGGACTCGGTACGCTGCCACTGAAGATGTCTGAATATACAAAAAGGCCACGATACCCAACAACTGCTGTTGCGACCCAAACATCCAACGTTACGAGGCTTTATCAACACAACCATAAAACACTCAAACCAAGAAAAATGCCCAAAAAGATCCTGCTCCTAATCATAATGCTCATAACCTCACCTACGCTGGCGTCAGGCGCACCCGAAAACAGGATCGGACCCAGGATGATTTACGACCCCGTAGACCAGCGAATAATCCTCTACGGCGGCGCCCACTGGCAAGGCGGATACAACTTCTACGGCGAACTCTGGAGCTACAGACCCGAGACCGACACATGGACCCAGCTGGAGACCCACAACGACCCACCGCCAAGATTCAACACCATGCTAGCCTACATACCCGGAAGACACCAGCTCTTCCTGTTCGGGGGCTTGTCAACCAACGACAAAATCGACGACACATGGATCTTCGACTTCGAGACAAGCACATGGACCCAGCTACACCCAGCCGACCACCCCAGCCGGAGAAGCGACTCCAGCATAGCCTACGACCCGGAGAACGACGTCGTGGTGCTCTACTCAGGATACCTCCAGAACGACACCCACCTACAGGACACGTGGATATACAGCTTCCGAGAGGAAAACTGGATCAGACAGCACCCAGACGACCCTCCCCTCGGACAGTACGGCCACTACATGGTCTACGCGGAGTCAACCGGCCAGCTCTTGATGTACCCGGGGCACTGGAGCATCTACTCGAACGGCGTCATGACCAGCCACGGATACGGGGGAGACATATGGGAGTACGACGCAGCCGACGAGTCCTGGACCGAGCACCGCTCAACCCCCAGACCGCCGGGAAGATACTGGGGCCATATTGTCTACGACTCGACGGAGAACAGGATAATCCTGTTCGGGGGACACGGGGCCGTGGACTACGACGATACATGGGTCTACGGCGTAGAGGATGGGACATGGGAGAGAGCCCAGCAAACCGTCAAGCCATCCAAGAGAGGCAGCGTAGGCATGGCATACGATCCCGTCAACCACGTTGCAGTGCTCTTCGGGGGATTCAGCGAGAATAGGCAGAGCCTCGGGGATACCTGGATACTTGACTGCGAGACGCTGACATGGCGTCAACCAGACACAGACCCCCAGACAACCCCACCAGGCGAAACCGATGAACCCCACACGGAAGACAACCAAGAAACCCCCATACCAGGCTTCCCAGCGTTGTCTATGCTACTCTCGATGGCAATAACCTATCTCATCACCAGACGCACATCCAGACCAATCCATACCCGGTAAACGCCCCAACGCCCAGGGACGAACCCCTCGGAGCACGGTTGGAAACCAGTTTCACATACACCAGTAAAAAGGGGACGCGTGCGCATTTTATGGGAATCTGATGGTTGAAACTGTATACACTGGAAAAAATCAATGAACAAGCTAAAAACTCAACCCTCATCGTCCATTCCGCATCTTCGACACACCCCATACACGTCAAACCTATGACCGGTAATCGAAAACCCTCTCCTCTTCGAAATCCTATCAACCTCCTTCTCTATCGTTTCATCCTCAATGTCAACAATTTCTCCACACTTCTGGCATACAAGATTAACATGTACGCTCGCATTGGGGTCATATCGATGAACATTATCGAAGGCAAGTTCTTGTAACATGTTCACGTCCCTCATAGCATGAAGCGTATTATAGACAGTGGAAAGGCTGATCGAAGGATGACTCCTTCTAACAAGCTCATAAACCTGTTCAGCCGTAGGATGATCCTTACTGCCTAACACAACCTGAGCTATGGCTATTCTCTGCGTCGTCGCACGGAAACCATTCCTCCTGAAGGCTTCAATTATCTTCTCCCTAGACCCCATCACCGTACAACCATTCTTAAATAAGAATAACTCTTAAATAACCTCGTTTTTCAGGGTTTACTAAGTTTTAGGAGTACTTCTTATGGAAGAAAAAAGAAGACCAATGATCACTTCAGGCGCACACGGCACGTCTATCCGAGACTGGTGGCCGAACCAGTTGAACCTGAAGATTCTGCACCAGCACTCCTCCCTGTCCAACCCAATGGGAGAGGAGTATAACTACGCCGAGGAGTTCAAGAAACTCGACCTGGAGGCCGTGAAGAAGGACCTCTATGCGCTGATGACCGACTCGCAGGACTGGTGGCCGGCCGA
>CAZEMD010000168.1:0-4887 GCA_964513225.1 uncultured Candidatus Bathyarchaeia archaeon
GCCCAGCGCGTCGTGATACGGGGGAGCAAAGGCGACGTCCACGGGGTCATCGCCTCCAAGCCTCCACACATACTGCCTCAGGACGAGCGCAAGAAGATTGTCGAGAAGAAGGACATGTACATAGACATCGGCGCGTCATCGGAGGAGGATGTGGAGGAGGCCGGCATCAAGGTGGGGGACCCGGTGGTGCCTTGGAGCCCTTTCAGCCTCATACGGGACGAAAGCGTGGCCATGGCCAAGGCTTTCGATGACAGGATAGGCGCCTTCGTGGTCATGGAGGCGTTGAGACGTTTTAAAGAGCAGGGTATCGCGCACCCCAACACCGTGGTCGGCGCCGCCACCGTCCAGGAAGAGGTGGGTCTCCGCGGAGCCCAGACAATAGCCCACCGGGTAGACCCCGACGTGACCATCGTGCTTGAGGTGGACATCGCGGGGGACGTGCCCGGCATCAAGCCCAGTGAGGCGCTGACCAAGATGGGGAAGGGCCCCGGGCTCATGACCTACGACAGGAGCATGATCCCCAACCAGCCGTTCAAGGAGTTCGTCATAGAGACGGCGAGGCAGGCGCAGATCCCGTTGCAGCTGAGCCAGATGGCTGGCGGAGGCACCGACGCGGGCCGCATCCACATGAACAGGGCGGGCTGCCCCACCGTGGTGCTCACCGTTCCCACGAGGCACATCCACAGCCACGTCGGCCTACTGAGCCTGAAGGACACCGAGAACGCCGTGCGCCTCGTGATAGAGCTCGTCAAGAGGCTTGACGAGGAGACGGTTGAGAGCTTCACCGCTCTCTAGGGTGCCTAGAGGTGCGTCCTCTCCTAAAGTGGGCTGGCGGTAAGCGTGGCCTCGTGGAGAGGATACTGGGTCTTTTCCCTGACAGCCATACTGCAAGCGCCTACCATGAGCCCTTCATGGGTGGAGGGGCCGTTTTCTTCAGCTTGGAGCCGGAGAGGGGCAGCGTCAACGACATCAACCCGCGTCTCATGAACTTCTACAGGGTGGTCAGGGACAGCCCCGAGGAGCTCATCGAGGCAGCCGGCGGCTACAACTACGAAAAGGAAGAGTATTACCGCCACCGGACACGGTTCAACGAACGTCCGTCGGACCCCGTCGAGGACGCAGCGCTCTTCCTCTACCTGAACAAGACAGCCTACAACGGCCTCTACAGGGTCAACTCCAAAGGCGAGTTCAACGTGCCCTTCGGCAGATACAAGGACCCCACCATCGTCCATCCAAGGCGTATAACGAAGGCGAGCAAGCTGCTCCGGGAGGTGGACATCCGCTGCGGAGACTTCCTGTACCTCCTGGAGACGGCTGAGGCTGGGGACCTGTGCTACCTGGACCCCCCGTATGTTCCAGTCAGCGGTACCGCCCACTTCACCGATTACTCTGCGGGCGGCTTCAACATGGATGACCAGCGTAGGCTCAGGGACATGTGCGTCGAGCTGGATGCTAGGGGCGTGGTCTTCGTCCAGAGCAACTCGGACACCGGGCTCGTTAGGAGCCTCTACGAGGGCGCCGGTTTCAGGCTGGAAAAGGTGAAGACGCTGAGGATGATAAGCAGCAAGGTGTCCAGCAGGTCCAAGGGCCGCGATCTGTTGATCACTAACGCTCAGGCTTCTTGACGTCGATGTACTTGGCCCAGTCGATCCTTATCATAGCGTAGACTATGACTGCGAGGAGCAGCGTGGACGCGAGTCCCCCCAATACGCCGCTGGACGCGAAGACGTCCCTGATGAGCGTGTAACTGTACCTGCCTGCGTAGGCGACGGCGACGCACATAATGGACTTGCCTAGGAACATGGCTATCATCGCCTTACGCAGGCTGTAACGGAGCATCCCGAGGGGTATGAGTATCAGGTCGTCTGGAAGCGGCAGCACCGCGAACGCGAATATGACCGCCATCCCGTACTCCTGGACGAGGAGCTTGGCTGTCTCAAGGCGCTCCCCGTACCTGTCGTTTATGACTCTGCGGCCACCTCGGCCGATTATGTACGCCGAGAACTCGCCGACGGTCGAGCCCACGCCGCAGACTAGTCCCAGTATGAGGGGGTTGAGGGTGGCGCCGAAGGCGTAGATGGTGAGGACGAAGGGCACCGGAAAGAAGACGGTGAAGTTGCCGAATATGCTTATGAGGAACGCGCCGGCGTAGCCGTAGGACGCCACGAGGTCACCCATCCAGGCCCAGATGTCAGCCAACTCGTCCACCCAATAAACTACACCTGTATCGTTTGACTGTTAAAGATTATCAATGACGTCACATCCTCATAGATCGAGTTCCATGATAGAGGTGAAAACCATGAAGGGGGGCTTCGGCGACGTGTTCGAGGTGTGCAGCCCCGACGCTGAGCCGGGGTCGAAGCTCATGGAGGGCAGGCGGCTGAGGGAGAGATGGCTGCGGGAGACCCTCAGAGAGTATGGACCATTCACGAAGGTCGCTTACCTGGACGGCAGGCCCGTCTCCCAGATAATGTACTACCCCGAGGCGGCGCTCCCCTACATCGCGGATGGCCGCGGAGGCGCAATACGCATAGAGTGTGTCTTCTCCAGGGTCCAAGGCAAGGGTGCAGGGTCGGCCCTCCTCGGCGACCTCGTAGATGAGGCAAGAGAAGGCGTCGAGAGCCTCCGGGGCGAGCCCTGCCGCTTCCTAGTCACCGAGCCCTTCTCCACCGGCGAGGGCCTCGACCTCAAGGAGTTCTACAATAGGAACGGCTTCAGGGAGGGCGAAGGCGAGATGTACCTGGAGATACACGGGGACTACGAGCCAAGGAAGAGGACAGGATACACACCCCAGGAAGAAGACGCGGGAAGGGCGGTGGTCTTCTACAACGTGAACTGCGAGTACAGCCTCGGCTTCGCGGAAGGCGTGAAGAAGCGGATACAAGAGATCGAGCCTGGCTACACAGTCGATATAATCAACATGTGGAAGGAGCCCCAGGAGGCTTCTAGGCGGGGTAACGAGCTTGTCGTCGTGAACCAGAGGCCCATCAAGAGCTACTGGAGAACCCCAGAGTTCAGGCAAGAGGTCGAGGCGGCTATAGGGAACCGATAAATGTTTGAAACACTTCCCTAGCCCACATGGATGCGCAGGCAGGACTCATGAAGGAGCACGCAGAATACATCTTCCAGCGGATAAAAGGAACCATTGGCAATACATCGGAAGACGAGTTAAGCTGGACGCCGTGCAGAGGCGCCAACAACATCAAGTGGATACTCACCCACATGGCTAGGATCGGCTACGTGTTAGCGCCCCAAGCATTGCAGGGCACCGTGAAACCGGATGGTTGGGACGACGACTACCAGGAACAGCCCCACAGCCTCGACGAGCTGCTAAACGACTTGGATAAGGCATACGCGATCATCACAAAGGGGCTCATAGAGACTACTGACGCGGAGCTGGCTTCTCCGCTGACCCTCTGGGGCAGAGAGAGTGACAGGAAGGGGCTGCTGTTCCATCTCCTCGCCGAGCTCCTCCACCACAACGGCCAGATCGCTATGCTGAGAGGCACCTACAAAAGATCAAGAAACAGCGATTGAACGGAGGAAAGCCTCTGGACCCATCTTTCCCAGCTCTTCCTCATCGAGGATGACGCAGTCAGGGTAGCATTTCTCGATGCATGAAGCGAAGACCCCCGAGCCCAGGTACACACTGGACCCGTCGCATATCTTGGTTGTTCCATGTCCGCATGACGGAGACCTACTCTTAAGTATGAAACCATCAACTGTGCCCAGCCTCTCTAGGAAGCCCATGGAGAAGCCCCTGAGCTCTTCCGTCACGTCTCTCCCCGTCTCGCTCTGGATCACCCGGACCACATCATCGACCAGAACGAGGTTTATGGGTGGCCGGGGGACGCCTAGCCCGATGTCCTGCTCTGGGCACACCGTTACGAACTCGACGCGGTCTCTGAGTTCTTCCACCGCGTCGCTGCCGATGTTCTCCCCGTTCCACCTGCATGCCTCGAAGCCTAGGCAGCGGCTCACGACCACCCTGGGCTTCAACGCGGCTCACCTACGCCCGTCGAGGTAGCTCTTGAATCTGGCGAGTCCTTCCCTCAGCACCTCGGCGTCGTTGCCGTAGCCGATGCGGATGTGGTCGCTGAACCCGAAGCAGTCGCCGGGCACCATGAACGTGCTATTCTTCTCTATGAGCTCCCTGCAGATGTCCCGCGCGGTGGCGTCTATGTGGTGCTTCATGAAGCCCACGCTGCCGGCCCGGGGCGGGACCCAGTCTATGAGGGGCTCGTCCGTTATCCAGTTGTCGAGGAGCCTGTGGTTCGCCTTGATGATCCCGTTGTTGCGCTCAAGTATGCGGTCGATGTGTTGTATTGCGAGGGCGCCGAGGGCGTCGTCGATCATGCCTTTGCTTATGGTGGTGTAGTCCCTGCGTAGCTTGAACTGGTGGACGGTCTCGTGGTCTGCGGTGATCCATCCAAGTCTAAGGCCCGTGAGGCTTATGGGCTTGCTGAAGCTCCCCGTGGCTATGCCTTTTTTGTAGATGTCCACGACGCTGGGCACCCTGTCGGCCGGGTCCAGGTACAGGCCCCTGTACGCCTCGTCGCTGTGGACGTAGGCGCCGACGTCTTCGGCGACATCGCATATGGCCTTGAGCGTCTGGGCGTCTATGAGGCTGCCGCAGGGGTTGTGGGGGTTGTTTATCACAATCATCTTCGTGTCCCTGTCTACCAGCGATTTGAGTTCCTCCACATCCGGTAGCCACCTGTTCTCATGTAGAAGCCGTAACTTCTTCACCCTTGCGCCGAAGCTCTTGGGGACGCTGTAGAGCTGCTGGTAGGCGGGGTAGACGGAGACCACGGTATCCCCGGGCTCCACGAGGCTGTAGAAGCTGTTGAAGTTGGCCTCGATGGCTCCGCCGGTCACCAGCACGTC
>CAZEMD010000169.1:0-4875 GCA_964513225.1 uncultured Candidatus Bathyarchaeia archaeon
ATAAACCTGTGCCGCCAGTGCTTCCGCGAGGTAGCGGAGAAGATGGGTTTCAAGATGTATAGGTGATAACATGGATCCTCTCGTAAACGCGTTAAACACCATCGTGTCCCACGAAGCGAGACGGAAGAACGAGTGCATCATCACGCCCGCCTCCGACCTAGTGGGGAGGGTGCTCCGTCTCATACAGGGCAAAGGCTACGTGGGTGAGATAGAGTTCATCGATGATGGTAGGCAAGGCAAGTTCAGGGTCCAGCTGTTCGGCAGGATAAACGAGTGTAAGGCAGTGACCCCGCGTTTCAAGACAAAGATCTCCGAGATGGAGAAATGGGAGAAACGTTACCTGCCCAGCAGAAACCTCGGAGTGTTGATACTCAGCACCCCCAAGGGCGTCATGGACCACACACAGGCGAAGGAAGAGAACGTGGGCGGCGTACTGCTGGCCTACGTGTACTAAAGGTGAATAATGTGACTGTTCAGATCGTAGAAAACTCTGTAACGGTACCCGAAGACACAGACCTGACCCTAGATGGGCATAAGGTCGCAGTCACAGGCGCCAACGGAAAGGTAGAGAGAGACTTCGGCCACACGAAGCTGAACCTCGAATATAAGGACAGGGTGCTCCGCGTATGGGCGGAGAACCCGAAGAAGAAACAGGCCTCATTGGTCAACACCATAACGAGCCACGTTAAGAACATGATCAAAGGCGTGACGGAGGGCTTCACATACCGGCTCAAGATAGTGTTCATCCACTTCCCCATGAACATGCAGGTGCGTGGGAACAAGTTAGTGATAAACAACTTCGTGGGTGAGCAGAAGGCCCGTGAGGCCAAGATCCTTGAAGGCGTACAGATACACGTCGAAGGAGACGACATACTGGTAACGGGGCCCGACATCGAGAAGGTGGCACAGACCGCCGCCAACATCCAGCAGGCTACACACATACGTAACAAGGACCTCCGCAAGTTCCTAGACGGCATATACGTCTACAAGAAGGAGTGAGGCAGATGAGCGAAGAAAAACAGAGATTAATGAAGCTAAGAAAGAGGATAAAAAAGAAGCGGCCCCACTTCAAGCGGTTCGAGTCATGGAGGTTCGTTAGGATCAAGGACCAGTGGCGGAAGCCAAGAGGCATCGACAACAAGATGCGAACCGAGGAATCGGGCTGGCCCAAGTCCGTCAAGGTAGGATATAGAGGGCCAGCGGCCGTGAGGGGCCTCCATCCTACAGGTAAAGAAGAAGTCATGGTCTGGAACGCCGAAGATGTTGAAGGCGTGGACGTAGAGACGCAGGTAGCCCGTATCGGGGGCTCCGTGGGCGGCAGGAAGAGGGAAGCCATACTAGATAAGGCTAAAGAGCTTGACGTACACGTCCTCAACTCCGGCGTAGGAGAGCCTCTGGACGAGTTCGAGGAACTCGTCACGGAGGACGATGAAGAGCTACTAGAAGAAGACTACGTGGACGAGATCGATCTCGAATCCATGACCAAGAAAGAGCTGACGTCTCATGCAAAGGAGATCGGGATAAAAGTTCCATCCAAGGCTAGGAAAGCTGAGATCGTCGAGCTGATCCAGAACCACGAGGAAGAGGAGGACAGCCAAGGATGAACCTACGGAGCCAGCGAAAACTAGCCGCCAACGTGCTTGGCTGCGGCGTGAACAGGGTATGGATAGACCCGGAGAAGGCCGACGAGGTAAGCATGGCCATCACAAGAGAAGAAATAAGGAAGCTCATCCACGAGAAAGCAATAAAGGCGCTCCCAGAGAACAGCCAGAGCAGAGGAAGGACGCGCATCCTCGCCGAAAAGAAGAAGAAAGGAAGACGCATCGGCGCAGGCTCCAAGAAGGGTAAAAAGTACAGCGTAGTCCCACGGAAGACGAGGTGGATGAACCGCATCAGGGCGCAGCGTAGGAGACTCATGAAGCTGAGGGAGCGCAGGATCATCACTGTAAGCACATATAGAAGCCTATACAGGAAGGCGAAGGGCGGCGAGTTCAGGAGCGTAGCGGAGCTCGAACGGTACATCAACGAAAACAACCTGAGGAGGCGTACCTTTGGCTAAGGGGCCGCGATACCGTGTGCCATACAGGCGCAGGCGCGAGAAGAAGACAGACTACGCCGCTAGACGGGTGATGGCTACGGCTGACCGCCCAAGATTCGTCGTCAGGATATCAGAGAGAAAAATACTGGTTCAGGTGGTTAGTTCCGAGATAGAGGGGGACTACGTCGTCGCGCAGGCTAGCAGCAATGAATTGAAAAACTACGGCTGGAACGCCAGCGGCAAGAACGTCCCCGCGGCCTACCTGATTGGAGTACTTGCAGGCAAGAAGGCAAAAGCGGCTGGCGTGGAGCACGCCATCCTAGACATGGGCCTAAAGAGGTTCACGGCTGGAAACAAGGTGTTCGCCGTGGTGAAAGGCGCCTTAGACGCAGGAATCGATATCCCCTGCGACAGCGACATAACTCCATCACCTGAAAGGATAAATGGCAGCATAATAGCTGAGTACGCTGAGCAGATGGAAGACCCCCTCGAGTACGAGAGACGGTTCTCGGTCTATCTCCGTCGTGGACTGAGACCGGAGGCCCTGCCGGGCCACTTCGAGGAGGTCAAAGCACGCATAGAGGAGAACGAAATTGAGTAGAAGACGGGGCAACCCGCTTGATTACTGGGTACCGAAGACCCAGCTTGGTAAACAGGTGTACGAGGGGCAGATCTCCTCGATATACGAGATATTCGAGGAAGGCCACAGAATAAGAGAAGTGGAGATAGTTGACGTCCTTGTGCCTAACCTCAAAGACGATGTGATCAACATCAACCTTGTGCAGAAGCAGACAGACGCGGGTGAGACAAGCAGGTTCACCGCCCTCGTGGCCGTTGGGAACGAGACCGGGCTCATCGGCGTAGGGCTGGGCAAGGCCCAGAGGGTGAGGAACGCCATAGAGAAAGGCATCAGGCTTGCGAAGCTCAACCTGTACCCCATAAGGATGGGCTGCGGCAGCTGGGAGTGCGACTGCGGCGAGGGACACACGCTTCCCTTCAAGGTAACTGGTAAGGTCGGGAGCGTGGTGGTTACGCTGCTTCCAGGTCCCCAGGGGCTGGGAATCGTGGCCGGGGACACCGCCAAGGCCGTGCTGAAGATGTCCGGCATAAAGGACTGCTGGAGCAAGAGCATAGGCAAGACCACTACCACCAACAGCTTCGCGTTCGCCACATTCGAGGCGCTCAAGCAGACCATGAGCATAATGACCCCGAGAGACTGGGCGTGATAGAGATGGAGAAGAAGAGCCTGCTAGCCATAAGGATAAGAGGAACCATCAACGTCTCCCAGCGTGTCGAGGACACGCTCAGGATGCTCAGGATCGATCGAAACAACTACGCCACACTGCTAGACGATAGGCCAGACTACGCTGGTATGCTTCAAAGGGCCAAGGACTGGATAACCTGGGGCGAGCCAGACCAAGAGACGATAAAGATCATTCTCGAGAAACGCGGCGAAGCCCCGGGATGCGTCAAACTGAACGAAGAGTATCTAAAGGAGCTTGGCTTCAACGGTTTTAGCCAGCTAGCCGAGAAGCTACACAGCTGCGAGCTGGACATCAACAAGCTTGATGGTATCAAGCCGTTCTTCAGGCTTCACCCTCCTAAGAAGGGGTTCAAGAGGAGCGTTAAGCGTCCCTATGGTAACAAGGGTGAGCTAGGGTACAGAGGAGAAGCGATCAACGAGCTGGCCAGGAGGATGTGCTGAGGATGCCCCATAAGCTACGCAAGGTACGGAAACAGAGAGGCTCAAGGTACATGGGCTGGGGACAAGTAGGGCAGCACAGGAAGGCCGGGGGCCGCGGCGGCAAAGGCAAGGCTGGGGGAAGGAAACACTTCTGGATCAGGACCGTGAAGTACGAGAAGGAAAGGTACCAAAAGACCGGGTTCCTGCCGCCGTCAGCCAAAAAGCCTGAGCCTTTGACTATCAACGTGGGGGAGCTCGAAGACCTTGCGTTGAAGGTGATCGGGGACTATGGTGTGAAGGGCGGGAACGAGCTTGACTTGGAGTCCTTGGGCATCGGTAGACTCCTGGGGAGGGGCAGCGTGAGCGTCCCCTTAAACGTCAGGGTCTCTCATGCGACGATGAGCGCCCAAGAGAAGATTGAAGAGGCAGGCG
Source organism: uncultured Candidatus Bathyarchaeia archaeon (assembly GCA_964513225.1). GTDB lineage: Archaea > Thermoproteota > Bathyarchaeia > TCS64 > TCS64 > RBG-16-57-9. The sequence continues at coordinate 4,155 of CAZEMD010000169.1, forward strand.
GCTCTATCATAGAGCCGTAGAGGGACTAGACTTGCGGTTCCTGGATCTGTTCAAGCCGATATCTCCGTTCATACCTGAGGTCAAGCCTCCTCAGAGGAAGGTCGCCTTCAACACCCGGCTGATGTGGACGTTGGCCGCCTTGATCATTTATCTGGTTATGTCGGAGACGCCTCTGTATGGGATTAAGACTCAAGAAGCGTCTGATCCCTATGCTATGTTGAGGATCATCTTCGCGTCTAACCGCGGCACGTTGATGGAGCTTGGGATCGGCCCTATAGTTACGGCCGGGCTGATAATCCAGCTTCTAGCGGGATCGGAGATAATCTCCTTCGACAGATCGAGCCCGGAGGACAGGGGCTTGTTCACCACGGCCAGCAAATTCTTCTCGTTCGTCATGGTGATAGTTCAGGCCAGCCTCTACATAATAGGAGGCGTGTACGGGTCCATAAGCAGGACGCAGTCCATCCTGATATTCGTTCAGCTTCTGGCCGCGGGTCTAATATTGATGATGCTAGACGAGCTTGTCCAGAAGGGCTGGGGCATCGGCAGCGGCATAAGCCTGTTCATCGTTGCGGGTATTACCCAGAACATTTGGTGGATGAGCTTCAGCATAGCTCCAACGCCTTATGACTCCTTGGGTAGGGCCTACGGCGCCATAATCGCGTTCATACAAGGCATCTTGGGTGGGTTGCCGATACAGGACTGGTTCTACAGGGCTAAC
>CAZEMD010000170.1:0-4874 GCA_964513225.1 uncultured Candidatus Bathyarchaeia archaeon
CCTGATGGCGTCTTTATCTACCTGGGTCTTCTGCTCGGCTTTCTCTTTCTCGAGCCTCAGCAGCTCCTCTAGGACGGCGATCTTACTCTCCGTCTCCCTGCGTCTCTCCTCCGCCTCGGGCAGCTCCTTCTCTAGCTCTCTGACGGCTGCCTCCGCCTTCTCCGCCCTCCCTAGGCTCGCCTTGATCTGTTCTCTTTTTTCCTCTTGGCCCTCAAGGCGCGCCGTGTTCTCGTCTATTGATGTCTTGAGTTCCCTCATCTCGGTTAATGCCTTGAGCAACGTGTTCAGGCGGGTGAGGCTCTCGGCGACTACGCTCTGCTCCTTCTCTATCTCGCGTTGGCGGTTCTCCGCTTCCCGTTTCCGTTTCTCGGCGGCGTCATAGTCCGCCGCCGCCTTCTTCGCCTCCTGCAGCCTCAGCCCTGTCTGGCTGTGGGTGAGCTCTAGTTCACGCCGGTCCTTCCTCAGGCTGTCCCGGGCGTCCACGAACGCCTCTAGGTTGAGGAGGCTGCTCATGGCTTTGATGCGTTCCTGTTTGGTCGAGGCCTCCAGTTTACCAAGCTCTTTCTGCTCGACGAGGCAGCTGTTGAGGAGGGCGTCGCTGTCGATGCCGTGGAGTATCTCCAGTATGTGGTCGTTGACGTCTCGGGCTCCTGACGTGACTCTGCTGAGGCCGCCGTCGTCTCTCCTCTCGCTGAGTATGTGGGTGTTGGTGCCCCGTTTCCTGATTTCGCGGCGGACCATGTACACGTTGTCGTCGATGCCGAACTCCAGCTCCACGACGGCCTCGCTGCGCCCATAGTTGATTATGTCTTCGTTGCTGGCCCGCTTCGTGGGGCGCAGCGGGTAGCCGTAGAGGGCGTAGTGTATGGCCTCCAGGACGGTGGACTTGCCGCTCTCGTTGCGCCCATGGATCAGGAGCCTGCCGTCGGGGAACTCCAGCCTTTCGGGGAGGTCCAGGCGCTTGAACCCGGCGACCTTCAGCGACTTTATCTTGAACAACTCACTCCCCCCTGTGTTTCTCGTAGTAGCTCAGAGCGTACTCGGCTGCCCTGGACCAGAGTTCTCGCTCGCTCTCGGCGGCGCCTTCCCTGAAACTCTTGGCCACTGACTCAAGCTCCTTTCTCGGGTTGAGTCCCTCCGTGGGGGTGAACTCAACTCCCTTCACCAGGGGCCTGATCTGGTCCACGTACTCGAAATAGAAGTTCTGTCCGCTGCCCCTGTCGAAGACGGCGGGGAAGTCGATCAGGGTGTAGTGCTCGAAGGGTGTCTCTCCCTCCAGTAATAGCTGCAGCAGGCCGTCTCGGTTCGAGGCGGCGTCGATCATACGCATTATCGCCTCGGTGGGGTCGTCGCGGTCCATGGTGCTGGTGTGGAGCTTCACTTGGCTCATGGGCTGGGCCTCCGTCTGTACATACTCGACTTGAATATTCTCCGGGGACAGCTCGGCGACGCAGAACCCTGTCCGCTTACCGAACTCACCGAAGTTATAGTGCTCCGTGGCGCCGGGGTAAAGTATCCGGCTGTCGCCTACCCTGGTGTCGATGTGTGAGTGGATGTGCCCCATGGCGTAGAGGTGGATGTGGCTGTTCCTCTGCAGGCTCTCCACCTTGATGACCGGCTCCTCCCAGAGGGGGGGCGCTATTCGCTCGACGCTGTAGTGGAGCATGGCTATGTTCACGTCGCCGCCTCCCGGCACACGCCTGTCGGCTAACGGGTCCTCTCCGGCGGGGAGGTTCTTGTCGTAGCTCATCCCCGCGATCGATACCCTTGTGCCCCGGATGTTGAGGACGCGGTGCCCGAATTCTTTCCTGTTCTCGAAGACGGTGGCGAGGCCCGCCTCCCTGATGACTGCGTGGGGCGACGCCCCGTCGCGGGCGCTGCCGGGCGCCTCGTGGTTCCCCGCGATTATGAAAGACTCGACGCCGGCGTCTTTGAGTTCTCTGTACGCCTCCACGACGCTGGCGCGTGGAGGGTTACGCGGGGTTATCTGGTCGAACAGGTCTCCGGTGTTGATGTACAGGTCTGCCTCGTGCTCTATGGCGTAGTCCACCGTCTCCCTCCAGGCCCGGCCCAGGCGGCGCCTCCGCTCTCCCAGCCGCGAGCCGAGCCTCTGGTTGTAGAGGTTCAGGTGGTTGTCCCCCGTGATGACTGCCTTCACCGGCATGCTACCACCTCGTCTTGTACTCCTCGTCTGTGTCTTCTTCCGGCTTCATCTTTTCGGCCAGCTCGTACGCCCTCAATGCGTCCCTGAGTGCCTCCTCGAGGTCTATGTCGCTTCCGCCTTCGCCGCTGGTGCGGCCCGATATCTTGACCATGGTGGGCACCTTGGTGAGCTCGCCGACTATGACCGCCTCCCCCTTGTTGAGGCCGGGGAGGTCGTTGAACAGGTCCTCGCTGAGCCCCTCGCTGCTCCTCCGCACCGCGCTCATGTCCTCGGGGTTGGTGAGCCTCATGATTATCTGGCTGTTGCACTGGCTCAGGACGTTGCTGCTAATCTTGTTGGGCCTCTGGGTCACCACCAGCAGGAATATGCCGAACTTCCTTCCCTCCGCCGCTATACGCTCAATGGTGCCTAGGCTGCTTACGCTGCGGCTCCCTGCGCCGCTGCCGGGGGCGAAGTTGTGGGCCTCCTCCAGCACGATGAACGCCGGGTGTTCGAGGCTGCCGGTGACGGCGCGGCTCCAGACATCGTCCAGCGTCTTCTGGACTATATACTCTGAAACGTTTCTCTGAAGGCCCGCGAGATCGATGACGCTAAGGCGTTTGGGCTTCGCCAGCTCATCCAGTGGGATATCTTGGCTCCCCCAAATCCTGTAGCTGAGGAGCCTGCGTATGTAGGTGGTGGCGCTCATGGCTGCCTTGGCCTTCCTGGCGTCGGTGGCGGGGTTCATCGCTATGCGTTCCAGGGCCTCGATGAGCTGCTGGGGGCCGTAGATGCCCTGGAGGCCGCTGAGGGCCTCCCCCACCGCCTCCCTGATGACCGCCCACCTGCCGCTGATCCCGGCGACGTCGCAGACCTCCCCCGCGTTCAGGCTGCTGAAGTCGATTGTGTAGGGCTCGACGCCGCCCACCTCCTGGTCGCCGTACCTCCTCCCCTTGAGCCCCGGGGGCCTGTAGACGATCACGTCGTCTGCTATGGCCGTGGCCCCGCCGTCTTTTGTCTTCCTCATCATCACGTAGTCGCTGTTGGGGTCCAGGACGATGACGGTGGCGCCGAGGGGCACCAGTTTCTCCAGCATCAGGCCGACGAGGTACGACTTGCCGGCGCCTGTCTGGGCGATGACGGCGACATGCTTCCTGAACCCGTTGGGGTCCAGGGCCACCCTGACCTCGTCCCGGGTTATGAGGTGCCCGATGGGCACCCCCCGGCGGATGTCCTTGGTGAAGAACCGTTCAAGCATATCCGAGGGGGCGATCTTGACCTCCGTCCCCGGGATGGCGGCGCTCCTGGGCATCACCACCTCGCCGCGGCTGTCCATGTAGCCCAGTACCTTGGCCGTGCCGAACACCTTGGTGGTGGCCGTGTACCTGCTTATGATGCTCTCCAGCTCCTCCAGGCTCAACGCGTCGCCGAGGACGTCCGACCTGTTGCTGATCCTGTTAACCTGGGCTAGCACGTCAACGTGCTTGAATCCTATGCCCTCCCGCTCCTTCACTCCCTCGATTACCAGGTACTCGTGCTTCGGCGGGTAGCGGTCGAGGTCGCTGACGAACGCGAAGCCGCCCGTGTCTGTTTCTCCTACTATGTACCCTGCCTTACTCATGCTCAATACGTGAACCTCCTTGTGCTCCTGTCGTACTCTATCGGGACCCCCAGCTCGCTGCCGAGCACCGACCTGTAGACCGTGTCCACCGCCTTGGCGCTCAGCCTGACCTCCTTGTCCACTATGTATAGGAGGGCGTTGTATACGTCCCTTCCGCCGAACGCCGCGGCTACCTGCCTCGCGGCGCCGTCGGCATGCCTCCAGTCCACGAACTCGAAGGGGCTTACGTCGCTTATCTTCTTGTCGAGGCCGATGAGGCTGGCCGGGATGTCCACCCTCATGGGCTGTGCGTTCTCACGGGGGATGATGTGGAACATGACTATGGCTGGGAACGAGGGGATCTTCTCCAGCACATCCTCCGCGAACCCGTGAAGCCGCTCCGGCACCCCTCCGAAGAGCCTCTTCCTAATACTTCCCGGCGACCCATACATGTTCTTCACCCAGGGATCGACCCCATACTCGCCCAGGAGAAGCGGCTCCGTGTAACCCGTCTCACCCGTCTTCTTGCGGTACAGCAGCTCCACGTCCAGAAACCGTGTGTCGCGGCCCCTTCCGGGAAGCAACGCACGTGTCAAGGCCCTGGTCTTGCTGAACTTGCTCACACCAACCAGCATGACGCCCCGTTCGGCGCACTCCTCGTAGAGCGTCCACATGGCGTATAGGAGCTCCAAGGGAAGATGGTGCCAGCCTGCTAGGCCGATCTCCCTTAACGCGTGAGTATACCGGCCGTAGAGGTTTCCGTCAATGAGAACCACGCCACCGTCAGGCACATCCCCTATGTTGTCCAGCACTATCTCTATCTCCAGTAGCTCCCGCATGACCCTCTCGAAGTCGCTGGCGACGCTGTACTCGCTTATCCCCTTGACGGCCTCGAACCTTAGCATGGGTCTCCTGTAGCCTCCCGTGCCAAGCATCAGGGCCCGCACGATGAGGAAGTCCAGGCCGTTGGACAGGCTCCTGTAGGCGCTGCTGCTGTCCACGCTGAACTCCGGCTCGTAAACGGTCTTGGGCTCCGGGAGGTGGCGCCATCTACGCTCAAGCTCTACCCCCAGGAGTTCAACCTCCTCTCGAACCTTCTCGTCGAGCCCGAATAGCCTGCTCAGCTGATCC
>CAZEMD010000171.1:0-4860 GCA_964513225.1 uncultured Candidatus Bathyarchaeia archaeon
AGGACTACGAGTGGAACAGGAACATGACGCTCACGGAGCGCATGAACCAGAGCCTCGAGGTCATCAACAACTACGAGCGGTACAGGATCGACGAGATAATCACCCACCTCTACAGGGTGCTCAGCTACATCGACGAAGCCGTGGACACCATAGAGTACTACAACGAGCGCAAGGAGATGCTGCTCAACTACCCCGTGTTCAGGAAGAAGATCACCCGCATCCTCGACGACCGCGGAGAGGTCAAGCTGGGGGACCTGGGCGTGGCCGAGAAATACGGGATAGAGTACCTGAAGATGTACCACAGGACCACCTACTCGCCCCTGACCCTGGAGGAGACCACGGACTCCCTCAGGAGGAACCCGGATGCCTGAGGCCCTGGGAAAGCTCCCGAAAGGGGAGACGGCCAGGCTCGAGCTCAGCGAAGGCAGGATCTCGGTCTCCGTGCAGAGGGGCTTCATCGGCAAGAAGATGGTGCCCTACAGGGAGATCCAGCTGGAAAACGTCGGCGGCGTCGAGCTCCAAGAGGGCGAGAAGGCCAAGGACCCCCAGAAGCTGAGGCTGACTTACATGGGCATGGACGGCGGCGGCGAACTCGTCTTCAGCTCCACAGAGACGGAACAGATAGAGGAGATCCACGGCGTCATAAGCGACGAGTTAGCCAGGCGCGAGGAGGAGCTGCACAGGCAGATGAACGAGTACGCGGAGACCAGGGAGAGGCAGCTCAACATGCTCTACCAAGACCTGGAGCTCGTCGACCACCTCTTCGACTTCGTGGTCGGCCTCGGCGGCGAGGTGGAGTGGCCCAGCCTCCGCGAAGCCCTAGAGGGGACGAAGCAGGTTCAACGCGAGATGGAGGCCCTGGGCTCCAGCCACTACGGTTTCAGCGTCGAAGGGCTCGAGACGGGGCTCCGGGGCAGGCACGTCGATGAGATGAAGGGGGAGGCGGCGGCGCTGCTGGAGGTGGTGCTGCAGGGCGTCACGGAGGCGTCGGCCCACAGGCACCAGTGGTTCAACGCCGGGTACCACCACCTCTTCGCTTCGACGCTGTTTCTGCTGCGCAACAGGGAGCTGTCCGGGCTCGTGGGGGCGGTGGACGAGGGAGGGGAGAGGCGGCTGGGCCAGCAGGCGGAGGCGCTGGTGGCGTCGGTGGGCTCCGAGTGCACGGGGCTGGAGGCCCTCGACGCCGAGGGCTTCGACAGGGCTCGGCTCTACTCGCTTGTGGATCTGCTACTGGGTGTCCCCTTCGCGCAGGAGAGCCAAACGTAGCGCTGCCTGTTGAGGAAATAGAAAAGCGGGGTTTTTAGCTGTCTAGCCTAAGGTTATGTTAAAATATGTAGCCTTCTTTGTAGGATTGGTGTGGATATGGTTGAGAGTGGACTCCTCACAGAGGAAGACAGAGCGCTTCTAACCCGGGTCGGGGATCTACTTGAAGGTATCATGGAGACCCTGGAGATTCTTGAGGATGAGGGGGCTTTGGCGTCTCTCCGGGAGGCCGAGGAGGACGTGAAGGCTGGGAGGGTAATGGATTACAGGCGCCTCGTTGAGGAGTTGAGGCGTTCTGGTGAGGTATAGCCTCAAGGTTACCCGGACGTTTGAGAAGAGTTTTAGATCGTTGGATTCGGTTCATCGCGTGAGAGTAGATGGTGCAGTGACCCGGCTTGAGGAGACCCCTCGTCTTGGTAAGCCTTTGAGGGGCCCTCTGTCTGGCAGATGGAGCCTCCGGGTGGGTGATTATCGTGTGATCTACGTTGTAGATGATGAAGGGTCCTCTGTGGTGCTGTTAGACGTGCAGCATAGGAGATCGGTTTACAGGTAGCTTTTGTGCCAATATACGGCTTTGTTGTATGGATTATATGGTTTAGATGTTCAAGTCTATTAGGTTCTCATCTAAAGGCTGATCATAGAATCTTCTGGTTTTTAGAGATAAAATAAAAAAAGGGTTTTTAGGCTTTTTAGCCTGCGATCCTTCTGCTTATCTGCATGAGGGATACGATTGCTGCTAATGCTGCTACTAGGCTTGCGCCGATGGCGCCGTATACGAGTGTTGTTAGTCCGCTTGCCGCGTTCTGGGCGTTCTCAGCAGCTGTTGCTGCCTGCTGCGCCGCTTCTGCGGCCTGGCTGGCCGTTCCGGCTACGGAGTTGACTGCGTCGACTGCCGCGTTGGCTGCCTCCACGGCCGCGTTGGCCGCCGCGATGGCGCTGTTGACGTTGCTCTGAACGCCCGCGACAGCGTCTGTGACGCCGGAGATGTCGCTAGTCAGGTCGTCTATGGCTGTGTTGAGGTCATCGATCTGCTGGCTTATTACTTCCTCGGCTGCGGCTTCGACGTTGAAGGTACCATCTTCGATCACGTCGTCGTCTTCATCCAGCCATTCGTATGTCCAGGTGCCGAGAGGCGCGTCGTCTAGGAAGACCATGGGGTTGCCACCGTCAGTCTGCTCAGAGTAGGGTAGCTCCCACCACATCGCAACCTGTACCCAGTCATCTTTAGTGTATTCGTCTGCGGACCAGTATAGGCTTCCATCAGGTTCGTATACTTCTATAGCGCCTGAGTCGATGTCGCCTTCCTGTCCTCCGAAGCTGTGCTGTACCTTGAAGCTTAAAGTGTCACCGAGTCTGAATGTTGCCTTCCTTGGTTGGATTAACTTGTGTACTTCGCCGACTACGAACTCGAACTGGTAGAGATATTCTAGGTCGCTCGTCGTCTCGATTGTGGCGTTTACCATGTAGACACCCAGGTCTAGGTCATCGTCTTCTAGCACCATCCACCAGGCGTCAACGAGAGCCCCGGTTTCGTTTAGTTTAGCGATGGTCCCTGGGTCTTTTCCCGTTCGGACGTCCATGTCCCAGTCGTCTGTCTCGTTGTAGATTACCCATTCGATGTCGTCGACCGTGTTTTCTTCTCCGTCAACGACGGGCCAGTACCAGCCTTCTATCGATACGTTGTAGTCGTTAGGAGCCGTATAAGTGGAGAACTCTAGGTAAACGTCATGCGTCACCTCGAAATCTACTTCTACGCTTATCTCCTCATCGACGTCCCATACTGTTATTACATAAGTTCCAGGTTCAAGTTGGGGTACGAGGAAAGCGGGTGTTTCACCGCCTTCTTTTAGTATACCTTCGTCGTCAACCTCCACATCGTCGAAGATGGTTATGTCACCCATGGTGGCGTTCCACTCTCCGTCTTCTGTGAAGCCGCTTCCGGTCAGTATTATCTTTTCACCAGTTACGCCGCTGTCTTCACTCAGAAGAACCAGCATCGTGCCGATCCTGAAAGTGACGGTGTCGGAAATTGTGAAACCGCCATCGTCATCAGCTTGCACATAGGCGTTGATCTTGTACTGGCCGTCTGTTTCGGTTGGTACTCTGACCTCTGCCTCGAAGGAACCGTCTGACTCGACTTCGATATCGTCCTCGATGTCGACAACATACGTATTGTCCGTCTCCAATAGCTCAAGTGTTACCTCGCATTCTATTTGGGGGAAGTTTTCTCCCGTTACCATGATCTTCGAGCCTTGCGGCCCGAAGTCGGGGTCGACTGCTATCTCGGCCAAGTCTGTTACCTCGAAGTCTTCGGCAACGGTGTCGCTTACGGCACGTACCTCTATTTCGTAGTCGTCGTCTGCGTCGTCGACTTGAGGAACGATTACCTCTACCCTGAATTCACCATCGCCGTCTGTTTCACTCGCCGGAGGGGTGTCGCCGGCGTCGACTATGTGGCACTCCCATTCATCGAGACCTTCTACGAGCCATACGGTGAAAGCTTCATCAGCTTCAAAGCCTTCGCCTTCAATTTCAACGACTTCGCCGACTACGGCCTCGTCTGGATCGACAGATATCACAGCTCCGATCGCGAAATCGTCGTAGGCTGTGTTACCGTCTCCGTCGAACCCTGTGACGTAGTATTGGCCTTCGGCTGCGTCGTCGGGTATGTTTATTCTTCTATTCTTCCATGACCCGACTTCGTTTGTCTCACCGTTTGAAACCAGTATGTAGGTATCATCTCCAAGTTCGTCAAAGTACTCGTAGTCAGCGACCATCTCTTCTCCAGCGTCAGGAACATCAGGCGAGTTAAACTCTAGGGTCCATTCGCCTGTTACGTAGTCGATGCTACCGTCTTCGACATCCCACGCGTCTACTGCGTGATCATCAATACCATGGGATCCATCGTCTGTCGCGATTAGATGTTCGACAAGGTAGGCGTCTATTACATAAACTTCGAAGGTCGTTGGCTTGATCATGCCTTCGGTTACTGTGCCATCGAAGTCTGTCTCGCTGCCATCTCCGGTATCAAGCTCATCGTTGTTTTCGTTGTCTATGTGCCAGTCAGCCACAAGCTCACTAGAAGTGAACAGGATTCCGATGTCCTCGTTGTTGTCAAACCCATAGAAGTCAGCGTAGACTCTGTCGCCGGCGAGACCCGACGATGAATCAAGGTCACAGTCGGATAAGACCTTGAAGGCTTTCCTGACCTTGGTCTCCTGGTCAGTGGCGGTTATCCATAGATCGTGTCCATCGTACTCTGCTTCAGGTACCTCGAACCAGATCTCGAAGCTACCGTCACTTTTCGCGTCGGTAGTGTTGAGGTGGCCTTCGATGCCGTTCCAGTCCTTGATGACGTCCCAGTATAGCATGACCTCATACCCAGACGCGACGGAGTCCGTATCGCCTAGGACGATGATCGTGTGACCCGGTTCACCCTCAGCGTCGTCCACTGCAGTAGTGTCGTCGTTATCGATATCGATATCACCAGCGACTAATTCGGCTCTCGCAAACGGTGCAAAGGGCACCATCGAGAAGAGCAGTGTTGTTAATACTAGTAGCGTTATTAGCTTTTTACTATTCATTTTCCTTTTTCAC